>DATCUG010000196.1:0-4326 GCA_036567525.1 Streptosporangiaceae bacterium
TCCAGGGGGTCGCCCCCCGGACAAATTAAGCGGCGAGTTCGGCGGCGCGCTTCGCGATGGCGGACTTGCGGTTGGCGGCCTGGTTCTTGTGGATGACGCCCTTGCTGGCCGCCTTGTCCAGGCTGCGGCAGGCCGCCCGCATCGCGGCGGTGGCCGCCTCGACGTCACCGGTGTCGGCCGCCTCACGGAACTTGCGCACCGAGGTCTTCAGCTCCGACTTGACCGCCTTGTTGCGCAGCCGGGCCTTCTCGTTCTGCTTGTTGCGCTTGATCTGGGACTTGATGTTCGCCACGCGAAAGCCTCGCTCAGGATCTGGTCTGGGTGCCGGGGGCCGGTGCGCGATCCGCCCCGGCAGCGCCTCCGCACGCGGCGGCAGCGCGTACGCTCCGACGAAGCAGGATAGCCTACCCAGGCTTAAGGCCCAAACTCGCGCGGGTGCGGCTGGCCGCCGGCCCGGGCATCGGCGGCCGCATGCGACCATGGAGAACCAAGCCCGATTCGAACCAGGCGGATTTCTGTGCCAGCAGTGCCCGAGCAGGTCCTCCCGGATGGCGCGCAGCCCGCGACCAGCCCCGGTCATACCGACCTGAGCGTGATCCGGAACTTCTGCATCATCGCGCACATCGACCATGGCAAGTCGACGCTGGCCGACCGGATGCTGCAGCTCACCGGCGTGGTCACCGACCGGCAGATGCGGGCGCAGTACCTGGACCGGATGGACATCGAGCGGGAACGCGGCATCACCATCAAGAGCCAGGCGGTCCGGCTGCCGTGGACCGGCCCGGACGGCCGCCGGTACGTGCTCAATCTCATCGACACCCCCGGGCACGTCGACTTCACCTACGAGGTGTCCCGGTCGCTGGCCGCCTGTGAGGGCGCCATCCTGCTGGTGGACGCGGCCCAGGGCATCGAGGCGCAGACGCTGGCCAACCTGTACCTGGCGCTGGAAGCGGACCTGCACCTGATCCCGGTGCTGAACAAGATCGACCTGCCCGCGGCCCAGCCTGACCTGTACGCCGAGGAACTGGCCGGCATCATCGGCTGCGCGCCCTCCGACGTGCTCCGCGTCTCGGCCAAGACCGGCGATGGGGTGCCCGGCCTGCTCAACGAGGTGGTGCAGCAGGTGCCGCCGCCCACCGGCAACCCGGACGCGCCGGCCCGGGCGCTGATCTTCGACTCGGTCTACGACACCTACCGCGGGGTGGTCACCTATGTGCGGGTGGTGGACGGCCGCCTGACCCGGCGGGAAAAGAGCCTGATGATGTCCACCGGGGCGGCCCACGACACGCTCGAGGTGGGGGTGATCTCGCCCGAGCCGGTGCCGTCGGAGAACCTGGGCGCGGGCGAGGTCGGTTACCTGATCACCGGGGTCAAGGACGTCCGGCAGGCCCGCGTCGGCGACACCGTGACCAGCGCGGCGCGGCCCGCGGCCGGGCCGCTGCCCGGCTACGACCACCCGCGGCCGATGGTGTTCTCCGGGCTGTACCCGGTGGACGGCGACGACTACCCGGAGCTGCGCGACGCGCTGGACAAGCTCCGGCTGAACGACGCGGCCCTGGTCTACGAGCCCGAAACGTCCACCGCACTCGGCTTCGGGTTCCGCTGCGGGTTCCTCGGGCTGCTGCACATGGAGATTGTCCGGGAGCGGCTGGAGCGCGAGTTCGATCTGTCGCTGATCTCCACCGCGCCCAACGTGGTGTACCGGGTGGTCATGGAGTCGGGTGAGGAGCTGCGGGTGACCAACCCGAGCGACTTCCCCAGCGGCAACACCGCAGGCACCCCGGGCCAGGGCCCGGCCGGCAAGGTGGCCACGGTGTTCGAGCCGGTGGTCCGGGCCACCGTGCTGGCCCCGGCCGACTACATCGGCACCATCATGGAGCTGTGCCAGGGCCGTCGCGGCGTGCTGCTGGGCATGGAGTACCTGTCCGCGGACCGGGTCGAGATCCGCTACACGATGCCGCTCGCGGAGATCATCTTCGACTTCTTCGATCAGCTCAAGTCGCGCACCCGCGGCTACGCGTCGCTGGACTACGAGCCGGACGGCGAGCAGGAAGCCGACCTGGTCAAGGTGGACATCCTGCTGCAAGGCCAGCCGGTGGACGCGTTCAGCCAGATCGTGCACGAGGACAAGGCCCGGGAGTACGGGCTGGCCATGACGTCGCGGCTGCGCGAGCTGATCCCACGGCAGCAGTTCGAGGTGCCGATCCAGGCGGCCATCGGCTCCAAGATCATCGCCCGGGAGAACATCCGCGCGCTGCGCAAGGATGTGCTGGCCAAGTGCTACGGCGGCGACATCACCCGCAAGCGCAAGCTGCTGGAGCGGCAGAAGGAAGGCAAGAAGCGGATGAAGACCATCGGCCGGGTCGAGGTGCCGCAGGAAGCGTTCGTGGCCGCGCTGTCCACCCAGCCGGACCGGCAGCGCTAGGGGCCGGCCGGGCCACCGTGACTGTACACAACCCCGTGGCCGCCCCCGGCCACCCCGGCCACCAGCACACCGGCCCAGAACAGCAGCCACAAGCCGATGGCCAGCCAGCCCAGGACCAGCCCGGTCATGGCGAACCCGTGGCCGGCTTCCCCGGTGCGCCGGATCTCGCCGCGGGCGATATGGCCGAGGATGACGGCGGGGATCGAGGTCAGGCCGAACGTGAAGAACTCGGCCAGGCCACAGATCATCGAGGCTACGGCGCGTGAGTTGGTCCGCGGCGGGCCGGCCGGCACCGGGAGCAGGGCCGCGCCGCCGCCGGGCAGCTGGCTGGTCAGCCTGGCCAGGTCGCCGACGGTGCGCGCCGAGTAGACGTGACCCAGCAGCGTGTCGTACTCGTCCTTGTCCACCCGGCCCTCGGCGTAACCGGTCTTGAGCACCTCGGCCGCGCGCTCCCGGTCCTGGTCGGACGCCCGCAGGTCGCCATGCGCCGCGGCCGCCATCCGGTAGCCAGGTCCCGGGTAGTACGTCATGAAAGCCTCCCGCCGGCGTGCCCTGCTTTCACGGTACCCGCGGCGCCGGCCGGCCGGGTCATCCGCGCAGCCCGACGAACACGATCAGGGCCAGGACGGCCAGCACCACTTCGGCCCAGCCGAGCACCATTCCGGCCCGGGCCAGCCCGTCGCCCTTCTCCCCGGTCCGGCGGATCTGGCCGCGGGCCACGTGGCCGAACACGATGGCCAGGATCGAGGCCGGCAGCACCGGAACGAGGAACTGGGCGATGCCACAGACCAGCGACGCCACGGCCAGGCTGTTGGTCTGGCCGCCGGCCGCCGGGTAGCGGACCGGTGGCGCAAACAGCCCGGCGCCGCCGCCGGGCAGCTGGCTGGTCAGCGTGGCCAGGTCGGCGTGCGTCTTGGCCGTGTACACCTGGCCGAGCAGGCTGTCGTATTCGTCCTTGTCGAGCCGGCCCTCGGCGAACCCGGCCTGGAGCACTTCGGCGGCCCGCTCCCGGTCCGCGTCGGACGCCCGCATCCGGCCCTGCCCGCTGGCCGCCAGCCCGTACCCCGGCCCCATGGTCATCGCAGCCTCCCCGCGCACCCATGTGCCAGGATAACCGCGCATTCTGCGCGTTCGACGCGGTGCGCCGCGTCCATTAGCGTGCAGGGGTGGCGAGCGCACGGGTCATCTCGGTGAACACCGGCCGCACCCGGGCCGCGGGCTGGGCGGGCCGGATCCAGCGCACCGCGATCGACAAGCGCCCATCGGCCGGGCCGCTGCCCATTGGCCGCCTCGGCGTGCAGGGCGACGAGCAGGCGGACACCGAGCATCACGGCGGCGTGGAGCAGGCGGTGTACGCCTACGCCCGGGAAGACCTGGACTGGTGGGTAGAGCAGCTCAGCCTGGACCTGCCCAACGGCACGTTCGGCGAGAACCTGACCACGGCCGGGCTCGACGTGTCCGGTGCGCTGCTCGGCGAGACCTGGCAGGTCGGCACGGCCGTGCTCCAGGTCCGGTCGGTGCGCATCCCGTGCAGTGTATTTGCGGGCTGGATGGGCGAGCTGCATGGATACGCCGCCCAGCGCGGCTGGGTGAAGCGGTTCGCCGCCGCGGGCCGCCCGGGCGCCTACCTCAAGGTGCTGACCGAGGGCACGGCCGGGCCCGGGGACCCGGTCGAGGTGCTGCACCGGCCCGCGGCCAGTGTGACCGTGGCCGAGGCGCTGCGCGCCTACTACGGCGACGCCGGCCTGATGCGCCGCCTGGTGGCCGTCCAGGACCGCGACCCGGCGTGGGACGACGTGGCGGCTGAGCTATTCAGCAGGCAGGCTGGCTGACTATGCCTGGGGCGCTGCCGGCTGGCCAGCCGGTGCCCGCCGACGGGGGGCTGCCGGCCAGCGCGCTGT
>DATCUG010000197.1:0-3422 GCA_036567525.1 Streptosporangiaceae bacterium
CATCGCCGGGCAGGCCCCGTGGTGGGATCCCAGCGCGGACCAGTCGGTATCCCCAGAGACCGACCACGTGCTCATTGCCGGGGTCCGGGTCGCCCGGGGCAGCCGGGTGCGGATGTGCCCGGGCCGCCGCCGGGCCGACGCGCAGGATCTCTTCCTGGCCGGCCGGACCGCGCTGGTCGAGGCGGTGCTGTTCGACGTGGACGGCCAGGTGCACCTGGCTCTGCTGCCAGACGACGACCCCGCGGCCGACCTGCAGCGCAGCCATGGCCGGTTCCTGTACTTCGGCCCTGACGAGGTAGAGCCCGTCGGCGGCACGAGCTGACCAGGCCCCCCATCAAGTCGCTGCCGGACACCAAGCGCTATCTCGAACTGCGCGAGATGTAGCGCTTGCGCGCGGCCTGGCCGGGCAGGGAGAAATGACTATGCCCGTCATGCCGCAGCCGCCGGGATGCCGCCGGGCCGCCGGACGGCCGTGCTGAGGAAGCCGCCGCGCGTCCCGGCCGCGGCCATGCCGCCGCCCTGGCTGGTCGAGGTGGTCCGGCCAGCCCCGGCAAAACCGCCCTGGCCGGCGATGCTGCGCGCCGCCTTGGCCGTCTGCGGGCCACTGGCGTTGGGCCAAATGGTCGGCGCGCCGGTGCCCGGCCTGCTCGGTGCGATGGGTGGCCTGCTCGGGGCGGTAGTGGACCGGGGCGGCACGTATCCGGCCCGGATCAGGCGGGTCGCTACCGCCGGGATCTTCGGTGGCGCCGCGGGGCTGCTGCTCGGCACGCTGGTGCACGGCCGGGGCTGGCTGGCCGTGCTGGTCCTGATGCTGGTGGCCGGCCTGTCCGCCGTGCTGTCCGCGGCCGGCGCCACCGCGGCCATCACCAGCCTGCAACTGCTCGTCTACACCACCCTTGGCACCGGCCCGCTGGGCATGGTGCGCCCGTGGTGGTGGCCGCCGGTCCTGCTGCTCGGCGGGGTGGCCTGGTCATTGCTGCTGTTGCTGCCGGGCTGGCTGGCCAGCCCGCTGGCTGCCGAGCAGCGCAGCACCGCGGCCGTCTACCGGGCCATGGCCGGCGCGCTGCGCACCGCTGGCACGCCGGGCTTCGCCGCCGCGCATCAGCAGGTGGTGACCGCGCTGAACGCCGCCTGGGACGACCTTGCCTCGCGCCGCGCCCGGACCAGCGGCCGGGACCCCGGCCTGGTCCGGATCGCCGCGCTGCTCAACCTGACCCACCCGCTCACTGAGGCCGCGGTGACCGCGGTGCAGGAAGGGGTCCGGGTGGCGCCGGAGATCCTGGACACGATGGACGGGATCGCCGATGCACTTGAGTTTGGCAAGCGGGCGCCGGCCCCGCCGCCAGTGACCGGGCACAGCCCGGGTGAGCTGGCGCTGGCCGCCGCGGCAGCCAGCGCGGCCGACGTGCTGGCTGGCCGGCGCCAGCCCGGGCGGCCGGCCCGGGTGCCGCGCCCGAGCCTGCGGGACCGGCTGCGCGATGTGGCCGACGCGACCGTGGGTGGCCGGCTGACCAGGATTTTCGCGCTGCGGCTGATGGCGTCGGTCGGGGCGGCCGAGGTGATCAGGCAGGCCATCTCGGTGCAGCGGTCGTACTGGGTGGTGCTGACGGTCGCGATCGTGCTCCGGCCCGACTTCGGCTCGGTGTTCGCCCGTGCCCTGCAGCGCGGCATCGGCACCGTGATCGGCGCGGTGCTGGGTGCGGTCATCCTCGTGTCGCTGCCCGCCGGGCCACTGCTGCTGCTGCCGTGCGCCGTGTTCGCCGCGCTGCTGCCGTACGGCCGGGCCCGGAACTGGGGGCTGTTCAGCACGTTCCTGACCCCGCTGGTGGTGCTGCTCATCGACCTGCTGCAGCCGGCCGGCTGGGGACTGGCCGTGGACCGGCTGATCGACACGCTGCTCGGCTGCGCCATCGTGCTGCTGGTCGGGTACGCGCCGTGGCCGTCGAGCTGGCACGCTCACCTGCCGGAGCAACTGGCCACCGCGCTCGATATGGTGGCCCGGTACACGGACCAGGCACTGCTCGGCGCGCCCGGCCATTCCGCGCTCCGGCGGGATACCTACCGGGCTCTCTCTGACCTCCGCGCGGAATTCCAGCGGACCATGGCAGAGCCTCCGTCAGTGAGCAGACGGACCGCCCGGCTATGGCCGGCCCTGATCGGCCTGGAGCACGTCATGGATACGGTGATCGCTACGTCGGTGCACGAAACGCACGCGGGCTGGCACCCCTCGGCCGCCGACCGGGAATTGCTGGTAGCTGCGCTGCGCGCGATGGCGGACAGCATCCGGGCTGGCCAGCCACCGGCCGCCAGGCCACTGCCCTATGCCGAAGAACTCCGGCCGGCGGCCGGCGCCGTCCGGGACATGCAGCGGCTGCTGGCCGGCGACCGCGCGGCCTAGGGGCGAGCGTGTCAGCGGACTGGCGCGCCAGCGCCCGGGACGGGCTGGTCGTACTGCTCACCGTGACCACCGGTGCGGTGGACGCGGCCTCGTTCCTGTACCTGGGGCACGTGTTCTGCAGCGTGGTCACCGGGACCATGGTGCTGCTCGGCATCTCGGTCGGCACTCACGATCCGGGGCTGGCGCTGAACTGCGGGGTGGCCCTGGTCAGCTACATCGTGGGCGTGGTGGCCGGGACGCCGCTGGCGGTCCGCCGGGCAGGCCGCTGGCTGGAGGGCTGGCCGGTGCACCGCTGGCACCGGGCGACCAAGCACCACGAGATCTGGCCGTCCTGGCTCACCGTCGCGCTAGCCGTGGAGTTCTGCATGCTGGCCGTGTTCTCGCTGGGCTGGGAGCTGACCAGCGGGCGGCCGTCCGGCGTGGTGCAGCGGCTGCTGCTGGCCAGCGTCGGGGTGGCGATGGGCATCCAGGGGGCGACCATCCGCCAGCTCGGCGAGATATCGACGACCTACCTGACCGGCACGCTGACCGGGGTGATCTCGGCGCTGGCCACCGGCCGGACGCCCGATGGGCTGCGCCGCAGCCTGGGCATCTTCGCCGCGCTGGTGACCGGCGCGATCCTCTCGGCCATCATCACCACGTACCAGCCCGCCCTGCTGCCGCTCGTGGTCCTGGCGCCGATCGCGCTGGTCATCTGGCTGGCCTCGGCCCGGTTCGGGCCGCGCCCGGCCGCCGTGGACCAGGCCAGCCAGTCCAGCCGGTCCTAGCCGGCGTCCCCGGCGGGCTGGGCCCGGTCGTCCGGCTGGCGCCGGTCGGCCAGGTACCCGGCCACCACCATGATGCCGAGCGCGCCAGCCGGCGGCAGCGTGACCAGCCCGGGCAGCTGGTAGCGCCAGCTGAACTCGAAGAAGTCCGAGGCGAGCAGCACCGCGGCCGCGCTGGCCATGGTGAGCAGGCAGGCCTGCGCGGTGGCCCGCCGCGCGGCGCTGGCCCGGCGGCGCAGCACCCCAGCGCAGCCGGCCAG
>DATCUG010000198.1:0-5626 GCA_036567525.1 Streptosporangiaceae bacterium
CGGGCGGGCCGGCGGGGCCGGCCTGGCCGAGGGCGCCACCGGCGCCAGCGCGGTGACCGCGTGCGATCCCGGCTTGGCCAGCGTGCTCGACACCAGCACCGCGCCGCCACCGAATACCGCGAATACCGCCACCAGCACCACGGCCGCGCGGATGAACGTGCCCGGCCCGTGCGCCGCGGCCAGCCGGTCCAGCGGCACCGGGAACCCGGACCGGGCGAACGGCTCCGCCCGGCCCGCCACCTGGCCACGCCGCACGGCCGCTTCCGGCGAGTCGTCCTTGACCAGGGTCATCACCTGGTCCCGCAGGCCGGGTGGCAGCCCGGGCACCGGCAGCAGGCCGAGCAGCGCCATCGGGCTCAGCTCACGGCGGCGCCGCTCACCGCACCAGTCACAGCCGGCGATATGCCGGGCCACCTCCTTGCGGATGGCCGGGGTCAGGTCCCCGTCCCAGCTGGCCAGGATCTGGGCCAGCCCGGCGCACGACCCCTGATGGGACCGGGTGACCAGCAGCGCGCCCAGCGCGCTCTCCAGGTGAGCGCGGCCACGGGCGGCCAGCGCACGCGCCTGGTTGCGCGGCACGCCGAGCGCGTCGGCCAGGTCCGCGCCGTAGCACGCGTGGCGCATGCTGAGCTCGACAATCTCCCGGTCATCGCAACTCAGCCCGGCCAGCGCGGACTGGACCAGCTCGCGCAGCTCGGCCTCGTCCAGCGTGGCGCCGAAATCGATGGTGTCATCGCCTGCGCTGCCGCTGCCCGCAGCTAACGTGACCGGTTCCCGGCTGGCCAGCTGGCGGCGGCACTCGTTCCTGGCCACCGCGTAGAGCCAGGGCCGCAGACGGTCCGGCGTGCGCAGGCCGCCCAGCCGGGCCGCGGCGATCACGAACGTGTCGTGCACCGCGTCGGCCGCTTCGGCCGGCTCACTCAGCAGTGACCGGCAGTACGCGTAAATCCCCGGGGCGTAGTGATCGTAAGCGGCGCCCAGCGCCACTGGATCATTAGCCACAATCCCCGCAACCATCCCCCCATCACGCATGTGATCACGCTATGTGCCGAGCCTGGGCACGTCCACCGGAATCGGATGGCGATCGGCTTACCGGCGCGCGGCCAGCGCGGCCAGCCCGGCGGCGCGCATCGCCTCGACCGGGGCTGACTTGCCGGTCATCAGCTCGACCTGGTGCGCGGCCTGGTGCAGCAGCAGCTCGAATCCGCCTGCCGTGGCCACCCCGGCCTGCTGCGCGGCGCTGGCCAGTGCGGTGGGCCAGGGGTGGTACACCACGTCGAGCACGCAGCCCGGGCGGAACTGGCCCTGCCGGATGCGGTCCGCGTAGTGGTCGGCCGCGCCGGCCGGAGCGGTGGAGACGAGCAGCCCGGGAGCGGGCTCGGCCGGGTCGCCAAATGGAGCCAGCCGGACCGGCATGCCGAGCCGGTCCGCGGCGGCCAGCAGGTCGCCGGCCCGCTGCGGGTTGCGGACCGCCGCGGTGGCCCGGCTGGCGCCCAGCCCGCGCACCGCGGCCAGCGCGGAGCAGGCGGTGGCGCCGCCGCCCAGGATGAGCACCGGGTCGGGGTCTGCGGGCAGCGGGCCGGCCGCCTCGGTGATGGCGGTGATCATGCCGGGCACGTCGGTGTTGTGCCCGTGCCGCAGCCCGGCGTCGAAACGCACCGTGTTGGCCGCGCCAACGTCGGCCACCAGCGGCTCGGCCTCGTCCAGCAGGCTGAGCACGGCCCGCTTGAGCGGCATGGTGAGGGACAGCCCGGCCCAGTCCGGCCCGCACCCGGCCAGCAGCCCGGGCAGCCCGGCCTCGTCGCACTCGATGGCCTGGTAGGACCAGCCGGCCAGGCCGAGCGCCTGGTAGGCGGCCCGGTGCAGCGCCGGGGACAGCGAGTGCGCGATCGGCGACCCCAGGACCGCGGCCTTCATGACCTCAGCCGGAGCCGGTGTGCGTGCCGGTCCCGGTGCCGGTGCTGCCGTACTTGGCCACCGCGGCGTCGAACGCGGCCGCCGTGCTGAAGAACAGTGTCTTGCCGGTGGCCGAGTTGATGGTCAGGAAGTACAGCAGGTTGCCGTGCGCCGGGTGCAGCGCCGCCTCGATCGCGGTCCGGCCCGGGCTGTCGATCGGCCCGGGCGGCAGGCCCGCGTGCAGGTAGGTGTTGTACGGCGAGGGGAACGTGGTGCTGAACGCGGCGTTGCTGTGCTGCAGGCTCATCGCGTACAGCACGGTCGTGTCGAGCTGCAGCTTGATCGGCGGGACCGCGTTGAGCCGGTTGTAGACCACCTCGGCGATCTCCGGGTACTCCGACGGGATCTTGCCCTCGGCCTCGATGATGCTGGCCACGGTGATCACCGCGGCCTCGCTCTCCTGGGCCCGGGCCGCCGCCGCGGGCAGCCCGATGCTGGCGGCCTGCTGATCGAACTGCTGCACCATGCTCTTCAGCACAGCCGTCGGCGAGGTGCCCGGCTGGATGCTGTACGTGGCCGGGAACAGGTACCCCTCGGGCTTGCCGTGCGCGAATGCGGGCAGGCCCAGGTCGGCCGGGTGCGCGATGGCCTGCTGGTATCCCTTGAGGTTGCCGGTTTCCTGGCCCAGCCGGGCGATGATCTCCGACAGCCGGAACCCTTCCGGGATCGTCACCTTGACCTGGACCCGGCTGGACGGCTTGAGCAGCAGGGCCAGCGCCAGCGAGGCCTGCATGTGCTTGTGCACCTTGTAGGTGCCCGGCTCCAGCGCGTTGCCCTTGGGGCTGGCCTTGGCCGCGTTGGAGAACGCGCGGGCGCTGGCCACCACGCCCAGCGCGGCCAGCCGCTGGCCCACCGCGGTGGCGCTCTGGCCCGGCATGATCTGCACCAGCACGGTGCCGGTGCCCGCGCCGGAGAAGTCCGGCGGGCTGATGTATGTCCGGTAGTAGTGGTAGATCACCGCACCGCCGGCCCCGGCGAGGAGCACGAACACCAGCAGCGAGGCCAGTATCGCGACCCGGCCGCGGCGCCGCCGCTTGCGGCCGGACGGGCTGGCCGGCGGCCCGGCGCCACGGCGGCCCTTCTTGCCCGCATTCAGGCCGGGCAGCAGGTCGCGGCGGTCGTTGTCCTCGTCCCAGGCGGCCGGCTGGCCGGGCTGCCCGTAGTAGTCCCCGGTGGCCGGGTACTCCCCCGATTCCTGCGGGTCAAGTTCAAGATCACGTGGGTCGTCCACGTAGCCGTCATACCCCGGATACCCAGGGTCATCATCCCGCCCATGGCCGGAACCGCGGCGCGGTGGCGCCGGGTCCACGCGGCCGCCTCCGTAGGGCCCCGCGCTGGGCATCGGCCCGGAGGCGGGGCTGGACCAGTCGTAGTCCGGCAGCGGGGACAGCGGGCCGGACGGGTGACCAGGCCCGGGCATGGCCGCGGGCGGCGCCGGGAACTCGCCGGACGCGTCGCGGCCGGTGTCCCACGACGGCTCGGACCAGGACTGCGGCCCGGGGGCCGGATCATCCCACGACTGCTGTTCCCAGGCCTGCTCACCGGGCCTGCCGCCCCAGGACTGGTCGTCCCAGGACTGGTGCTCCCAGCGTTCCGGCGCCATCGGCTCGGCCGCGGGCCGCCGGGACGCCCGGTCGCCGCTGAGCGGATCCGGTCCCCAGGTGTAGGGGTCAGGCTGGTGGGCTGGGCCAGGCGGCGGTTCCGGGCCGGCGCCACCCCGGCCGTACGGCCCGGATTGCTCGGCATAGCCACCGTGCGCCGGGTAGCCACCGTGCGCCGGGTAGTCACCGCTAGCCGGGTAGTCACCGCTAGGCGGGTAGCCGCCGCTAGCCGGGTAGCCGCCGGTGTCGCTGGTGTACCGCCCGGTGCCGAGCGGGCCGGGACCCCAGTCATCGTCGGCGGCCGGGTAGCCCTCGCCCGCGAACGGTTCGCCGCTGTCCGCCGGCGGCGGGTAATCCCCCGGCTCCCAGTCCTGCTCTCCCTGTGTCCCCCGCCGCGAGTGGCGGCTCATCCACTCCCTCCAGGTGGCGGGGAGACGGGGTGCCCGGCCGGCCGTCCGGTGGCGCGCTCGGCGTCCAGCGCCCCCTGCAGCAGCAGGGCGGCCGCAGCCTGATCCACCACTGGCCGCCGGGCGCGTGACCCCTTGCCGCCCTGGCGCAGTGCGTCGTGCGCCAGCACGGTGGTGAACCGTTCATCGACCAGCCGCACCGGCAGCGGGTTCAGCCGGCCGGCCAGCCTGGTGGCGAAGTCCCTGGCCGCGGCCGCCGCGGCTCCGGCGCGCCCGGACAGGCTGGTGGGCAGCCCGACGATGACCTCGATGGCCTGGTGGGTCAGCGCCAGGCTGACCAGGCTGTCGATGTCACCGGGGCCGCACGGCACGGTGGTCAGCGGGCTGGCCAGCAAGCCATCGGGGTCGCTGCGGGCGACACCGATCCTGGCCGAGCCATAGTCGACACCGAGCCGCACACCGGTCCTCAGCGCCGGACTCCGCAGGTCAGCGGCCTCATCGGCGTAACGGGATGGCTGTAGCACGGTTCAACGGTACGCCAACCGATCACGCCGTGTCCTTCACAACCGCCCGAACCACAGCAAAAGCATCGGCGATTGCCTGGTCAGACCGGTCTCCTTGCGGCGCGCCGCCGCCCTGCGCGATATCGTCCCGGCCGCCACCGCCGCCGCCCAGCGACCCGGCGGCCGCGCGGACCAGTGCGCCAGCGGCCAGGCCGAGCCCGCGGCCGGCCTCGTTGACCGCCGCCACGATGGCCGGCCGGTCGGCGGGCACACCCGCGATCAGCACCACGGCGGGCCGTTGCTGGGGCAGCCGGCCGCGCACGTCGAGAGCGAGCTTGCGGATGCCGTCGGCGGTCGTCCCGTCCGGTACCTGATGCGCGACGAACGCCACCTGGCCGGCGTCCTCGGCGCTGGCGGCCAGGCCGGCCGCGGCGCCGAGCACCTGCTCGCTGCGCAGCCGCTCCAGGTCACGCTCGGCGTCCCGGAGCCGGCTGACCAGCCCGGCCACCCGGTCGGGCAGATCCTCCCGGCGCGTCTTGAGCTGCTCGGTGAGCTGGCTGACCAGCACGCTCTCCCGGGCCAGGTAGCGGAACGCGTCGGTGCCGACCAGGGCCTCCACCCGGCGCACCCCGGACCCGATGGACGACTCGCCGAGGATCTTGATCAGGCCGAGCTGGCCGGAGTGGGCCACGTGGGTGCCGCCGCACAGTTCCCGGGAGTAGTCGCCGACCTCGACGACCCGGACTTCATCGCCGTACTTCTCCCCGAACAGGGCGATCGCGCCCATCGAGCGGGCCTCGTCGATCGGGGTGACAAAGGCCCGCACCGCGAGATCGTCGATGAGCACCTGGTTGACCTCGTCCTCCACGTCGCGCAGCACCGAGGGCGGCACCGCCCCGGCCGCGGTGAAGTCGAAGCGCATCCGGCCGGGCGAGTTCTCCGAGCCGGCCTGGGCCGCGGATTCGCCCAGCGCGCCGCGGAACGCCCGGTGCACCATGTGCGTGGCGGTGTGCGACCGGGAGATGGCCCGCCGCCGGGCGATGTCGATCTCCGCTTCGGCGGCCGCGCCGACCACCACCTCGCCGCTGGTCACCACGCCACGGTGCACGATCAGCCCGGGGACCGGCTGCTGCACGTCGCGGATCTCGATCAGGCCGCC
>DATCUG010000199.1:0-4877 GCA_036567525.1 Streptosporangiaceae bacterium
CCACCACCACGGCCAGCACCAGGCCGGCGGCCGCAACGGCCAGCGCGATCCCGGGCCAGGCGGCGACCGGCCGGAGCGCGCCGTCCGGGGTGACCAGCACCCGGCTGGCGGCCACCGCGATCAGCAGGCCGAGCAGCGCCAGCGCCCAGCCGGTCAGCACCAGCGAGCGCCGCGTGGTGAGCAGCAGCGCGGCCAGCGCGGCCAGGGCCAGCCCACCGGTGACCCAGTACGGCGGCAGTCCCGGGCCGCCCGGGGACAGCAGCAGCAGTGACCGGGCGGGCAGGCCGGCCGTGGCCAGCCCGTGGACCTTCTGGCCGGCCTCCAGGAAGAGCAGCGCGGGCTGGGTGGCCACCTGCAGCGTCCACGGCAGCAGCAGCAGGACCGGGGTGAGCACCGCGATGCCGAGGTTGAGCAGCATGCTCCGGCTGCCCCGGCCCAGGGTGGCCGCGGCCAGCACCGCGGCGGCCAGCGCCAGCACCCAGATCAGCGGGACGAACGCGGCCGCGATGGCCAGGAACAGGCCGGTGGCCCAGGCGGCCCGCCGGGCCCGCCGGCCGGCCGCGGTGAAGATCCTCGCGGCCAGCATGCAGATGAGCGGGATCAGCGCGAACACCACCGCGGCGCCGAACCGGCCGGCCGCCACCGCACCCATGCCCACCGGCAACAGCGCGTAGGCGGCCGCCGCCCAGACCCGGGCCCACACCGAGGTGGTGATCCGGCGGGCCGCGAAGTAAGCGGTCATCCCGGCCACTGGCACACAGCCGATCAGCATGACGTCGATGGCCAGCCACGGCTTGCCGCCCAGCACGGTGGCCAGCGCGGCGACCACGGCCACGTACGGCGGGGTGCTGCTGGCCGAGCCGATGCCGACCGGGTGGAAGCTCTGCAGGTACTCGTGCCACAGCCCGGACACGCCGCCGAACGCCGGGGTGAGCGCGCCGCCGGTCAGCGTGCCCGCGGTGATCAGGGACCGCTCCGCGGCCAGGGTGATGACCAAGAGACCGGCGAACAGCAGCACCCCGGGATTGGTCAGGATCCGCTGCGCGAACCCGGTGTCGGTGAGCAGGTACTCGTCTTCGTCCGGGTCGTCGGTGGCGTGGTGGCTGCCCGCGGTGTCGATCTGGGTCGAGGTGTAGAACACGCTGGCCGCGAACTCGGCCAGCCGCCGCAGCGAGCGGCCCGGGGGCAGCTCGGTGCGCAGCTTGCCGTACGCGGCGCGCCGCCCGCGGGCCCGCCGCCGCCGCGCGGCGAGCAGCGCGAACGGATGGCCGAGCACCGACGTGACGCCGGCGAACTCGTCCAGCGCGGCCCGGGGCCGCTTGGCCAGCAGGAAGAACAGTGTGCGCAGCGCGGACAGCACCAGGTTGCCGGCCAGCGCGGACATGGCGGGCCGCAGCGGCAGGTTGCCGAGCAGGGTGAGCAGCGCGTTGTGCCGGTCCATCCGGCGCGGCCGGGGCGCGGCCGAGGCGGGCCGCCGGTTCCGCGGGGTGGCTTCCAGGTGGTAGACCACCGCGTCGGTGACCACCCGGACCCGGTGCCCGGCCGCGTGCACCCGCCAGCAGAAGTCCACGTCGTCCCGGAACAGCGGCATGGCCTGGTCGAACCCGCCGAGCTGGTCCCAGACGTCCCGGCGGACCAGCAGCCCCGCGCTGCCTACGGCCAGCACGTCACGGTCCCCGTCGTGCTGGCCCTGGTCCACCTCGCGCGGCTCGATGTTGGTGATCCGGCGGCCCGCGGTGTCGATGGTCACGCCCGTCTCGAGCAGCACCCGGCGGTCCGACCAGTCCATCACCTTGGGGCCGAGCACGGCCGCGCCGCGGGTCTCGGCCGCGCCGCGCAGCAACTGCTCCAGCGCGTCCGTCTCCGGCTCGCTGTCGTCGTGCAGCAGCCAGATCCACTCGATGCGCTCACCATGGGCCACGCCGGCCAGCCCGGGCACGTTGGTGTTGGCCGCCCGGTGCCGGAGCGCCTGGGCCACCGCCGCGCCGTAGCCGGTCCGCCGGTCCATGCCGAACACGACCGACCGGCCGAGCAGTTCGGCCAGCACGGCACCGCTGCGGTCCCGGCTCCCGGTATCCACCGCGACGACCCGCTGGACCGGCCTGGTCTGGCCGAGCAGTGCCTCCGCGATACGCGGCAGCCACGCGGCGCCATCGTGGGCGACGATCACCGCGGTTACGACGTGCTGGCCCTGCGGGTTAGTTGACGACACGAGTCCGCTTGCTGCTCAGGATGGCCGCCCACCCGGCACCGCAGGACTGCCCGCTCAGCTCCGGGCAGGCGCGGGTACGCGGTGAACAATACGCGAACCGATGCCGGCCAGGCAGGCACTCTGGGCGCTTCCGTGCAGACCCCGGTTTCCCGGGCAGCGGCAGCCGCAGCGGCCGCGCCCGGGCTGACCTGCAGCCCGGCTGTCAGGGCGAAGCGCTAAATGGCTTCGCGCTTCATCCGGCGCCGCTCCCGCTCGGACAGCCCGCCCCAGATGCCGAACCGCTCATCGTGTTCGAGTGCGTACTCCAGGCACTCGGCCCGGACCTCGCAGCCGCGGCAGACCTTCTTGGCCTCCCGGGTGGACCCGCCCTTCTCGGGGAAGAAGGCCTCCGGATCTGTCTGTGCGCACAGAGCGCGATCCTGCCAACCTAGTTCCGCAGCGTCTTCCACGCCGATTCCGAACCCGCCGCCGGGCGCTAGCGCCACGATCACGTCGGCCACAGCGCACCTCCTACCCCATCGATCCCCCACGCCCTCTCCCCCGGAGCGCGAGAACTACACGCTTGAAATTACACCCGCGTGTCTTGCATCGCGTCAAGCTGGATACGTGATAGAGAGCAGTGTTCTTGACCCTGATGACGGGAAAGTCCAGCCGAAAATCCTGGGGTCCCAGGACAACGCAGGCCCGATTTCCGGTGCCTGGCCGCGGTTTCCGGGGGGCGCGCCGGCCGGTCCCGGGCCCGGGTTGCAAGACTGGCCGGCATGCGCATCACCGTGCTGGCAGGCGGAGTCGGGGCCGCGCGCTTCCTGCGCGGGCTGCGGGCGGTGGCCCCGGACGCCCACATCACCGTCATCGGCAACACCGGCGATGACATCTCTCTGTTCGGCCTGCATGTCTCGCCTGACCTGGACACCGTTATGTACACCCTGGGTGGCGGCATCAGCGAGGAACAAGGCTGGGGCCGGGCCGGGGACAGCTACGGCGTGCTGGCCGAGCTGGCCGCCTACCACGCCGGGCCGGACTGGTTCCAGCTCGGCGACAAGGACTTCGCCACGCACATCACGCGGACCAGCCTGCTGGCCGCGGGCCAGCCGCTGTCCGCGGCCACGGCCGCGCTGTGCCAGCGCTGGCAGCCCGGGGTCACCCTGATCCCGATGTCCGACGACCCGGTGCAGACGCACGTCGCGCTGCCCGACGGCCGGGTGGTGCACTTCCAGGAGTGGTGGGTGCGGCTGCACGCCGAGGTGCCCGTCACCGCCATCCGGTACGAAGGCGCCGCCCAGGCGGCGCCGGCCCCCGGGGTGCTGGACGCCATCGCCACGGCCGACGTGGTGCTGTTCCCGCCGTCCAACCCGGTGGTCAGCATCGGCGCCATCCTGGCCGTGCCGGGCATCGCCACCGCGCTGCGGGACAAGACCGTGACCGGCGTGTCCCCGATCATCGGCGGCGCCCCGGTGCGCGGCATGGCCGACGCCTGCCTGGCCGCCATCGGGGTGCCGGCCACCGCGCAGGCGGTGGCCGCGCACTACGGCCCGGGCCTGCTGTCCGGCTGGCTGGTGGACGAGCAGGACAAGGACGCGGTGGACGCACCCGAACTGGCCGGCATCACGGTCCGCGCGCTGCCGCTGTACATGACCGACCTGCCCGCCACCGCGGCCATCGCCCGCGCCGCCCTGGACCTGGCCGTGGAGCTGGCACAGTGACCAGGCACGAGGGGACCGGGCACGAGCCGGCCGGGCACGAGCCGGCCGGCACCGGCCCGGCACTGGCGTTCGGCAAAAAAGGGTTCTCGGTGACCGGGCTGAGCGGCTTCCCGGAGATCGGGCCGGGCACGGACCTGGCCGGGCTGATCGCGGCGGCGGCGCCGGGCCTGGCCGACGGGGACATCGTCGTGATCACCTCCAAGGTGGTCAGCAAGGCCGAGGGCCGGGTCATCCAGGCCGACCGGGACAAGGCCATCGAGGCGGAGACGGTCCGGGTGGTGGCGCGGCGCGGCCCGGCCCGCATCGCGGCGACCCGGCACGGCCTGGTACTGGCCGCGGCCGGGGTGGACAACTCCAACCTGGCGCCGGGCACGGTGGCGCTGCTGCCCGAGGACCCGGACGGGTCGGCGCGGCGGATCCGGGCCGGGCTGCGTGACCGGCTGGGCGCCCGGGTCGGCGTGCTGATCACCGACACGATGGGGCGGCCGTGGCGGATCGGCCAGACCGACCAGGCCATCGGCGCGGCCGGGCTGCTGCCCATCCGCGACTACCGGGGCGAGCCGGACACGTTCGGCACCCCGCTCGAAGTGACCATAGCCGCCGTGGCCGACGAACTGGCGTCGGCGGCGGACCTGGTCAAGGGCAAGGTCAACGGCATGCCAGTGGCGGTGATCAGCGGCCTGGCCGGGCTGGTCACTGAGGATGACGGGCCGGGCGCGGCCGCGCTGATCCGGCCGGCCGAGGAGGACCTGTTCCGGTACGGCGCGGCCGACGTGCTGGCCGCGCGGCGGACGGTGCGCGAGTTCACCACCGACCCGGTGGACCTGGCCGTCGTGCGCGGCGCGATCGGGGCCGCGCTGACCGCGCCCGCGCCGCACCACTCCACCCCGGTCCGGTTCGCCGTGGTTGAGTCGGCCAGCGCCAGGACCAGGCTGCTGGACGACATGCTGGCCGCGTGGATC
>DATCUG010000200.1:0-3401 GCA_036567525.1 Streptosporangiaceae bacterium
GGCGGGCACCCCGTTAGCCCTGCCGGCGCGCAGCCGGGTCAAGCTGGTCCTGCACCGCGGCATCGTGACCGGGACCATCCCGGGTGGCACCCGGCTGGTCCAGTCGTGCATCGCGGAAGAGCTCGCGGTCAGCACCCGCCCGGTCCGTGACGCGCTCCGCGAACTGGCCGCGGAGGGTTTCGTGCGGCTGGACGGCCGGGGCGCGGCCGTGGTCCGCGAGCTGGGCCGCGGCGAACTGGAGGACATCTACGAGATCCGGATGATGCTGGAGCCGGTGGCTGCGGCCCGGGCCGCCCGGCTGGCCACCGCGGCCAGCCTGATCCGGGCGGGCGAGCTGCTCACCGTCATGCAGGCCACCACCGACAGCACCCAGTGGGCCGAGCACAACGCCCGCTTCCACCAGGTCATCGACGAGGCGGGCAGCAGCCCCCGGCTGGTGGCCATTCTGGGCAACCTGCGCGAGCTGTCCGCCCGGTACATCACGCACTCGGTGCGCACCGTGCCCGGCCGGGCCAGCCAGGCCAACGCCGAGCACGCGGAGATCCTGCGGGCCATCATGGCGCGGGACCCGGAGGCAGCCGCCGACGCGGCGATCCGGCACCTGGACGGCACCCCGTCCGCGCTCAGCCTGCACCCGGTGACCCAACTCAATCACCTGAAGTGCAGTAGTGATTGAGCACCTTAATCACGTTCCGGTCACTAATTCGCTTCGTGGCTGGCCGGCCACCGGCCGACATGATTGCATGAAGCACATCAGTAGTGCGGCAACGTCTACCGCCGGGCCCGCCGGGCCGGAGGGTGGTGGTCATGGGCAACGCCGAGATCGTGACCAGCGGCAGCTTAGGCGGGGGCCGGGCCCGGCGCGGGCGGAGCTGGCCGGCCAGGTTCGCGCTGGCCGCCTGCGCGGTTCTGCTGGCCGCCTGCGGCAGCAGCGGCGGAGGATCCGGCAGTTCCAGCGGCTCCTCGCACGCCCCTATCAAGGTCGGCTACCTGCTCCCGCTGACCGGCGTGTTCACCAAGAACGGGCTCAGCGAGGAGAACGGCTTCAAGCTCGGCTTGCAGCACTTTGGGACCTCGGTGGACGGGCACCCGGTCCAGGTCACCTACGACAACGACCAGGGTGAGCCCGCGGTCAGCCTGTCCGACGCCCGGCAGCTGGTCACCGCGGACCATGTCCAGGCCATCGAGGGACCGCTGCTGTCCAGCGCGATCGCGGTGGTGGCACCGTATGTGCTGGGCCAGGGCATCCCCGAAGACGACCTGTACCTGGCCAGCCCGCAGCAGGCCCAGGCGTACGCCAAGTACGGCACCGGCTTCACCTCCGGCTGGGACGGGTTCGCGCCGACCACCGAGGGCGGCCGCTGGGCCTACGACACCATGCACTGGCGGCATGTCACCACGGTCGGGCTGGGCATCTCGTTCGGCTGGCAGGGGGTGGCCGGTTTCGCGGCGCAGTTCACCAAGCTGGGCGGCACGATCGACAAGCAGATCTGGGTGCCGAGCAACACGGTGGACATGTCGTCCTACGTGTCGGCCATCCCGGCCAGCACCCAGGCGGTGTTCGTGGTGCTGTCCGGTTCGCAGGCGGCCAACTTCGTGAACGACTACGCGTCGTTCGGGCTGAAGAAGAAGATCCCGCTGATGGGCATCACCACGCTCACCGACCAGGCCGCGCTGCCCGCCGAGAACACCGCGGCCGCGCTCGGCACCTACACCGACGCGCAGTACTGCGACGGCAACCCGTCGGCCGTGAACCAGGCGTTCGCGAACTCCTACCACGCCGCGTACGGGGTCTACCCGTCCTACTACTCGGAGGCGGGCTACACCAAGGCACAGATCCTGGTGGCCGCGCTCAAGTCCCTGCACGGCGTGGTCAGCAGTGAGAAGGCGCTGTCCACCGCGATGCGCGCGGTGCACATCACCGCGCCGCGCGGGCCGGTCTCGTTCGACCACAGCACCTGGTCGCCGGTGCAGAATGAGTACCTCTGCAAGGTGGAGAGCGTGCATGGCACGCTGCGCAACGTACCGATCCTGACGTTCTCCGCGGTGCCGCCGTGGGGCACACTGACCAAGGCGGACTGGGCGCCGATCTTCGCCAGGACCGCGGTCAGCCCGCCGAGCTACTAGGACGTGCTGCTGAGCTGATGCTGATCGACATCCATAACCACGTGATGCCCGCGGAAGCACTCGACCACCTGCGCGCCGACCCGGAGTACGGGGTGACGATCGAGGGCGACCAGTGGACCGGCGGGCAGCACGTCCCGTTCACCATCGCCCCGTCGTTCCACGACCCGGCGGCCAAGATCGCCGAGATGGACAGCCGGGACATCGGCTCGGCCGTGGTGTCCTGCCCGCCCCCGATGCTGCGCTACGAAGTCAGCAGCGACCGCGGAGCCAGCTTCTGCGCCGCGGCCAACGACGGGATGGCCAAGCTGTGCGGCGGCTACCCAGACCGGCTGCGCTGGCTGGCCAACCTGCCCATGCAGGACCCGCCGCGGGCGGTGCAGATGTACCGGGCCGCGCTCCGGCAGGGCTGCGTGGGCGCGGCCATCGGCACGTCGATCGCGGGCCGGCGGCTGGACGAGCCCATGTTCGCCGAGTTCTGGGCGGCCGCCGCCGAACTCGGCCAGCCGGTGCTGGTGCACCCGGCGTTCAACCAGCCGCATCCCGGGCTGGACCCCTATTACCTGCAGAACGTCATCGGCAACCCGCTGGAGACCACGCTCACGGTGCAGCGAATGATCTGCGCCGGGTTGTTCCGGCGGCATCCGGCGCTGCGGCTCGTCGTGCTGCATGGCGGCGGGTTCCTGCCCTACCAGGCAGGCCGGCTGGCGCACGCCTGCGGGGTACGCCCCGAGATCCCGGTGACGGCGGCCGACGTGGGGCAGGCGTTCGGCCAGCTGTATTTCGATACGATCACCCACGACCTGGCCGCACTGTGGTACCTGGTGCAGCGGGTGGGCGCGGATCACGTGCTGCTGGGCACGGACCTGCCGTTCGACATGGCGCTGCCGGAACCGGACGCGGTGCTGGCGGAGGCGTTCGACGAGCCGCTGCGCGGGCAGATCGGCGCGGCCAACGCGGCCCGGCTGTTCGGCCTGGACGGCATGCGCGGCGCGCCGGAGTGAGCCGGGCCGGCCTGCGGCCGGGCCGCCCAGGTGCGCGGCCGGTGGCGGGGAGCGATGACTAGCCCCGACCGGCCAGCCGGTGGTAGGCCATCCGGGTACGTTGAATGTGTGCTCGCGCTAGCTCACCTGCACGCTTCCCATCGGCCGCCGCGACCGCCTCGGCGATCCCCACGTGTTCCACGTTTGATTCCCGCATACGCGATGCCGCTACCAGGCGGTAGTACCAGCGTGCCCGCCGGGTGACAACCTCCGCGAGGCCGGCTAGCACGGTGT
>DATCUG010000201.1:0-24532 GCA_036567525.1 Streptosporangiaceae bacterium
GAGCCCAGGGTCCAGGGACGGCTAACGGCACGCCAGGCCATCCGCAGGCACATCAGGCCGAACGGCCGCAGGTCGTCGCGGGCGAACCAGGCCAGCTCGTTCACCCCGCGCAGCGACGCGGCCCAGGAGGCCAGGGCCAGCTCGCCGGCCCGCCAGTAGCCAGCCGCGCCCAGCGGGTCGTAGTTTTCCACCAGGAACCGGCGGCCGGTCACCATCGCGTGCCGAGCCATCGGCTGGCCGGTCAGGTCGAGATAGGCGGCCCTGGCCACGTCCAGCCCGGCGGTGTCCTCGAACAGCCGGAACTGCGCGCCAAGCCGCGGGTTGAAGTCGAGCAGCTTGTACTGCCCGTCCCGCGGGTCGAACCGCAGGTCGAGGTCGACGATGCCACGGAAGCCGAGCGTGCTGAGCAGCCCGGTGAGCTGGTCGCGCAGCCCGGTGTTGAGCACCGCGTGGCCCAGGCTGGTCAGCCCGGCATGGGCCGGGTAGGACCGGTCCTTGATCCCGGTGAACGCGGGCTGGCAGCGGCCGGCCGTGTCGCAGTAGCCGTGGAAGAACCAGTCCTGGCCGGGCGCGCCGGGAATGTACTCCTGGAGCATCAGGCCCAGCCCGGCCTCGGTACAGCGCAGCCAGGCCCCGGCCAGCTCGGCCCGGTCGTGGATGATCGTGGTGCTGCGCAGCGGCGGCCCGCCGTGCGAAGCGGCCGCCCGCCACGGGGTGGTCAGCTTGCCGATGACCGGGAATCCCGCGGTGGCCGCGAAGTCCGCGGCCTCCCCGGCCGACCAGGCCATGGTGGCCGCTGGGCTGGGCACCCCGAGGTCCCGGCACAGCTGGAACAGCGAGTACTTGCCCGCCACCTGCCGGGGCAGGTCGGCGGGCGGGTCGGCGAACAGGAAACTGCGCCGCAGCGGCCCGCCGTGCTCGGCCAGGAAAATCGCGCCCGCGTCGTCGGTGGGCAGCAGCACGGCCGGGCGGCCGATCCGGCCGGCCAGCTCGAGCAGCCCGGCGGTGATCCGGTCCGCGTCGCGGCGCGGCGGCTGCCAGAACACCCGGCCGGCCAGGTAGCGGGAGCTGGCCGCGGGCGCCCACCGGCCCTCATGCACCCCGTACACCGGCACGCCGAGCCGCCCCAGGCTGCGGATCACCCCGAGCCCGCCGTGGTGCAGCACGTTCGGGTCCAGCTTGAGCACCACCGCCGGGGTGGTCACGTCGGCCGCACGCAGCTCAGAGATCATGGCCACCCTCACACCACCGCGCGGTGCTTCGCGCCGAAGAACTGGTACGTGCCATCCAGCACCCGCGGGCAGCGGTGGGCCCAGGAGTAGTCCGTGTGCGGGTGCAGCGTGTGCGCCACGGCCAGGTCCCAGTCGGCCCCGTCCGGCGCCGTCTCGCTGGCCAGCACCTGGCCGCCGGGCAGCTCGATGGCCGGCAGCAGCGGGTCGTAGTAGCCGACCGTGGCGCCCTGCCGGAGCAGCCCGGCCATGATGGCCAGGGCCGGTGATTCACGCAGGTCACGGACGCCCGCCTTGTAGCTGGCGCCGATCACGATGACGCGCGCGCCGGCCAGCCGCCGCTGGTCCGCCGCCAGCACCTCGGCGGCCCGCTGGATGACCCGTTCCGGGCGCAGCGCGATCGACTTCATCGCCTGCGCGATCAGCGGGGCGCTCTGGTCGGCCGCGTTCAGCTGCCAGAGCAGGTAGTGCGGGTCGCACGGGATGCAGTGCCCGCCCACGCCGGGGCCGGGGAACGCGCCGAGGAAGCCGTACGGCTTGGTGCTGGCGGCCAGGGTCACCTCGATCGGGTCCACGCTGAGCGCGCCACACGCGTCGGCGAACTCATTGGCCAGCGCCAGCGTCACGGCGCGGAAGATGTTCTCGTACAGCTTGGTGGCCTCGGCCGCGTCGGTGGAGCTGACCAGGTACACCGCGTCGGTCAGCCGGCCGATCAGTCCGGCGGCCCGGGTGGTGCAGGCCGGGGTGGCCCCGCCGACCACCCGCGGCGTTTCCCGCTGCACGTGGTCCGGGTTGCCCGGGTCGATCCGCTCCGGGCTGAACGCCACGTGCACATCGGTGCCCGCCACCAGCCCGCGCGCCGCCAGCGGCTCGGTCAGCAGCTCCCGGGTGGTGCCCACGTAGCTGGTCGAGGTCAGGATGATGACCTGGCCGGGCCGGGTGTGCTGCACCACGGTGGCGCAGGCCGCGCGCAGCGCGGACAGGTCCGGGGACTGCTGGCTGTCCACCGGGGTCGGCACGCAGATGATGACCGCATCGGCGGCCTTGGCCGCGGCCGGGTCGGTGGTCAGTTCCAGGCTGCCATCAGCCAGCGCCGCGGCCAGCCGCTCCCGGTCCGGGCCGCCCAGGTCAGCACGGCGGGCCAGAATGTCCCGCAGCCGTTGCTCATTGCTGTCGATGCCGATGCTCCGCCGGACCGCCCCGTGCAATGCCACCGCGGTCGGCAGCCCGACGTACCCCAGCCCGACAATGGCGACCGAGCCCGCTGTCACCGGCTGGCCATTTTCCTGGCCAGCGTCCGCGCGGTCCGCGGCGCGGTAAGTGATCAGCTGCTTACTGAGCAGGTTTTCCCGCCCATTGACCGCTAGCGAAAGCCGGTGCTCGGCCACTATGCCCCCTTGCGCCTCGCGCTAGGCGAAATCCCCTGCCGCGCCTAGCGAGTTCGTTCTCGCATTCCGACCCTGCCAGCCGGCTTACTCCTCCGGGTCACTCAACCGGGGTAGGCGGCCTACGCAGAGTGCGGGAATTTCAGGCCGCCCGCGGCCTCGCTCTGGCCGCCCCCGGCCCGCGGTAGGCCCAGGTCAGCCAGTGCCGGACCGCCTTGCCCCAGAGCCGGGGCGAGGTGTCTGCGTCACCGATGTAGGTCCGCGGCAGCGCGTGCCGGCCGGCGTACTCCGACGGCCAGATGGCACAGCCGTAGTCGTAACCGGCGGCGCGGACCGCGCTGACCACCTCGGCGTCCAGGTGCCCGTACGGGTAGCAGAACCCGCCGGCCGGCTGGCCGGTGATGTCCTGCAGGATGCGCCGGCTGCCGCCGGTCTCCGCGTCCAGCGCGCCGTGCGCGGCGGGCAGCGACACGTGCCGCAGCCCGTGCGAGCCGATCTCCACCCCAGCCTCGGCCAGCCGCCTGACCTGGGCCGCGTCCAGTAGCGGCTTACGCGGGCCCGCCGGGTCCCAGACGTTGTCCCCGCCCAGCCGGCCCGCGATCACGAACACGGTCGCGGTGAAGCCGTAGCGCTGTAGCACGGGCAGCGCGTACTCGGCGAAATCGGCGTAGCCATCGTCGAACGTAAGCCCGACCAGTCCCTTGCCCGCGCCCGCCGCCCGCGCGGCCAGCAGCTCGGCTATGGACACCCCGCGCAGCCCGCGCCGGCTCAGCCAGCGCATCTGCTGCTCGAAGCGCGGCGGCCCCACCGTCACCAGATAGGGATCCTCGGTGTACGGCTGCACCGAGTGGTACATCAGCACCATCGGCATGCCCCGCGTGGCCAGGCCATTACCCGCAGCCTGGCGATCATGGATCACCTGCTCCATAGTCGCACTCCCCCACCTGCGCTATAACTCGCAGGGTAAGCTGCGGAACAGGGCAAATTCCTCCTTTCTTCGGCTGGTTTTCGCTACCCCATCTGACGGTGAATTGGGGTAACCCTGATTAGCATGGCCTGAATTAAGCCGGGCGACCGGAAAGCCCGGACTTTACTTGCTTATTGCGACGCCGTGGCGGATAGCCGGCATAGCCGCCGGCCGCCCGGGCAGGGTAACCAGTGACCCCATCCCTGTGGACACAAGGAGCAGAGGGCCGATGACCAGCACCGTTCCCGCCACCGCCGAATCCGTCTTCACGTACGGCGCACCGCAGCTCAAGTTCGGCCCGGGCGCGTCCGGGGAAATCGGCTTCGATCTGAGCCAGTACGGCGTGCACCGCGCCCTGGTGGTCACCGACCCTGGGGTCGCGGCGACCGGGATCCCAGCGCAGGTCGCCGGCCAGTTGGGGGCGTTCGGCATCGAGGGTGTGGTTTTCGACGGCGTGCACGTGGAGCCGACGGATGAGAGCATGACCGCGGCCATCGAGCAGGCCCGGGCCAGCGGCCCGTGGGACGCGTTCGTCGCAGTCGGCGGCGGGTCCAGCATCGACACGGCCAAGGCGGTCAACCTGCTCACCACCAACCCGGGCGAGCTGATGGATTACATCAACCCGCCGGTGGGCGGCGGCCGGGCGCCGGCCAGCCCGCTCAAGCCGCTGGTCGCGGTGCCCACCACCACCGGGACCGGGGCGGAGAGCACCACGGTCTGCGTGCTCGACGTGCTCGCGCTCAAAGTCAAGACGGGCATCAGCCATGCCCGGCTGCGGCCCACGCTGGCCGTGGTGGACCCGCTGCTCACGCTGACCCAGCCGGCCGGGGTGACCGCGTCGGCCGGGATGGACATCCTCTGCCACGCGCTGGAGAGCTATACCGCGCGCTGGTTCACCAGCTATGACCGGAAGCGGCCGGAGCAGCGGGTGCCGTACTGCGGTTCGAACCCGGTCTCGGACATGTGGTCGGAGCGGGCCATGCGGCTGCTGGCCACGTCGTTCCGGACGGCCGTGCGCCGGGGCGAGGATGCCCAGGCCCGGGCGGACATGGCCATGGCGGCCACGTTCGCGGGCATGGGGTTCGGCAACGCCGGGGTGCACATCCCGCACGCCAACGCGTACCCGATCGCCGGCCGGGTCCGGGACTTCCGGCCCAAGGACTACCCGGACGCGGAGCCGATGGTGCCGCACGGCATGTCGGTCGCGCTGACCGCGCCGGAAGCGTTCCGGTTCACCTTCGACGCCAGCCCGGAGCGGCACATCCGGGCCGCCGGACTGCTCGCCCCGGGCGCGGACCGGCCGGGACGGGACGCCGACTTCCTGCCGTCGGTGCTCACCGCGCTGATGCGGGACATCGACATCCCGAACGGCGTGGCCGCGGTGGGCTTCACACCGGCCGACATTCCGGACCTGGTCGAGGGGACCACCAAGCAGCAGCGGCTGCTGGCTACCTGCCCGAAGCCGGTGACCGAGGACGACCTGGGCGGCATCTTCCAGGCGTCCATGGAGCTCTGGTAGCGGCGGACTGACTACTCGTCGGCCACCAGCGAGCCGACCCGGCCGGCCAGCTCCGGGTCGCGGCGGTTGAGGAAGAAGGCGTAGACCGCGGCCACCACCACCACGATCAGCGCGGCGTACGGGAACCAGTCGTACGGCGTGGGCTGGCCCGGCTTGGCCAGGTAGTACAGCGGCACGATGATGGCCAGCGCGCCGAGCCCGGGCAGCACCGCGTGCTTGACCGGGCTGAACTCCTGCGGCCGGTACCTGCGGTAGTAGAACGGCAGGGCCAGGTTGGCCAGCAGGTAGACGACCAGCACCAGGATCGTGCCCATGGTGGACGACTCGGCGAAGTACGCGATCGGGTCGAGCGAGCTGGTGCTGCCGCCGATGGCGTGCAGCAGCGCCCAGATGCCGATGATCGCCGTCGAGATGGCCACGAACGTGAAGATGGCGTTCATCGGGGTGCGCCGGGCCGGGTTGACGTGGCCGATGAAGCGCGGCAGCAGGCCCTCCCGGCCCGCGTTGAACACCAGCCGGGCCTGCGAGTTGGTGCCCGCGATGAGCGCGCCCAGGGTGGAGGTCAGGCCGGCCAGGTAGGCGAAGAAGGCCAGCACGCCCAGCGTGCTGTCGGCCACCGAGATGAACGGGATCGGGGCCGCGCCGAGCTTGGTCACGTTGTAGCCGAACCCGCTGACCGTGGCGTAGGCGAACACGATGTAGCTGATGGCCATGATGGCTACCGAGGTGAACACGGCACGCGGCACGTTGCGCCGCGGGTTGTCCGTCTCCTCGGCCAGCGCGGCTGAGTTCTCCCAGCCGATGAACAGGTAGATGGCCAGCGGGAAGCCGGCCGCCAGCCCGGAGAATCCGTTGGTGATGTGGCTCGGCTCGAACGGGATGGCCGACAGGTGCCCGCCGTTCTTGATCAGCGAAGCCACCGACACCACGATCAGCACCAGCATCTCGAAGCCGAAGAAGAACCCGGCGATCTTGGTGGAGATGGCCACGCCGCGGATCATCATCAGCACGGCCAGCGCGGTCAGGATCACGGTGAGGATGCCCCACGGGATGTTCACGTGCCCGTAGCGCTGCAGGGTGAGGGACAGGAAGCCGCCGGAGATCGCGATGACCGAGGACATCGCGATGATGTAGCCCACCCCGCAGAGCAGCGCCGTGGTCACCGCGCTGGTGCCGCCGAACGTCTTGCCGACGAACGTGATGAAGCCACCGGTGGACGGCTGGGCCCGGGAGAACTGGGCCAGCGTGTTGCCCAGCAGCGCGATCGCGATGCCGGCCGCCACGATGGTCAGCGGGGAGGCGACCCCGGCCGTGATGGCCAGGAAGCCGAACCCGAAGTAGAAGGACATCGCGGGCCCGATGTTGGCCATCGTGGCCGCGGAGATGTCCATGATGCCGAGCGCGCCGCGGCGCAGCCGGTGCTCCTGGCCGGCCTCGCCTACCGGGGGGCTCTTGCTCTCCCCGAACGGAAGGGATTCGGTGTCGCTCATGGTGATCCTTCCGCGCGGTGATCAGCTGGCCAGAACGTAACGCAGCAGGAACTACTGCACAAGAATCACCAGTTACGACATGATCTCCTTTACCGCTAGCAGGGGGTGCTGCGGGCTCAGCGGGGCGGCGGGGGCACGCATCCGGGCGCACGGGATCACTCTGCGTGGATGTTTCGGCCGGCCGGTCCGGTGTGTATGGAGGTAGCAGTACAGCGAACCGGCCGCGGCGACGGCCGGGCAGGGGGAGGCGGTACGTGAGTATCGATGCGCTGATCGGCCGGATGGAGGCGCTGCTCGGCCCGCTGGCGGCGGATGGCGACCCGCGGCGCTACTTCCACGCCACGTATCTGCGCACCACCCGGGCGGTCCGGGATGCGCTCCGGGCCGGGTGGTTCGGCGACCCGGACTGGGTGGAGCGGTGGGACGTCGCATTCGCTGACTTGTACCTGGACGCGCTGCAGGCTGACTCGGCGGGCGGTCCGGTGCCCGGGCCGTGGGCGATCGCGTTCCGCACCGCACGGGAGCAGCCGGCCGAGCCCGCGCTGCGGCACGTGCTGCTCGGCATGAACGCGCACATCAACTATGACCTGCCGCAGGCGCTGCTGGCGGTGATCAGCGGGCCCGAATTCGGCGACCCGGAGCTGCTCCGCCGCCGCCAGGCCGACCACCAGCGCATCGACGAGGTGCTCAGCGAGCGGGTCGGCGCCGAGGACGCCGAGCTGGCCGGCGCGGCCCCGCGATCCGCGACGGACGCGCTGCTCGCCCCGCTCAACCGGACGGCCAGCCGGCGCTTCCTGCGCGAGGCACGGGCCAAGGTCTGGGACAACACCATTGAGCTGAACGCGGCCCGCTCGCTCGGTGCCGACGCTTATGCGGAGCGGCTGGGCGATCTCGAGGCGCTGAGCGCCGCCCGGGTGGCGGAGCTGGTCCGGCCGGGTCAGGTGCTGCTCCGGCTGGCGGTGCACGGCTTTGGCGTCCGGCTGGTGGCCCGGGGCCACCGGATCCCGGGCGGCCGGCTGCTGGGTAACACGGCCCTGGGCAGCACCGTGCTGGGCAGCACGGTCATGAGCAGCACCGTCATGAGCAGCACCGTGGTGAGCAGCACGGTGGTGAGCAGCACGGTGATGGGCAGCACGGTCCTGGGCGGTACGGCCCGGGGCAGCTCCGCCCTGACCAGGCCGGTACGCTCGGACCTCCGCGGCCGGCGGCCGGGCGGGCCGCGGTCGTTCGACCCGGCCCGGGTGGCCGACCTGGAGTTCCGGGCCTGGGTGGGCTACTACCGCCGGGACTGGGCCAGCGTGCTGCGCGCCTCGGTCGGGCTGGTCCGGGCTGGTTTCGGGATGAGCTGGCCGCGCACCCTGCAGGGGGCCTGGCTGGTGCTGCGGGCCAACCAGCTGTGGGCGCCCGCGGACAACGACCCGGACGGCGCCCGGCGCTGCATGCAGCGGTTCTACGGCCTGGTCCGGTCGGCCTACGGCCTGCCCACCGACATCGCCGAGGCGGCCCGGCTCGAGGTCGAGTGGTGGCGGGTGCATCGGGCGCATCAGCACGGCGTGCCGGACGCCGGGCAGGTGCCTGCCGGGCAGCTGCCCGCTGGGCCGGTGCCGGCCGGGCCGGTGCCCGCTGACTCGCTGGTGGACGCTCTGGCCACGCTGTACGCGTTCCTGTACCAGGTCCCGCACGGTGCGGTCCGGCCGGCCGCCGCGCACCGGGCGCACGCGATGGACTTGTCTGACCAGTGGGTCGCCGAGGGCTGCCGGCCGGACAGCCCACTGCTCGCCCTGGAGCACGCGGCCCTGGTCCGGTCGTACGCCGCCCTGCTGGCCGCCGTGCACCGGTGAGCCTGCGGCACTATTTAATTCAACGGCACCATTCAGAAGCGACAAGATGCACTGCAGATTGCACTACTATTGGTCACGCAATCTTCACGTTTGTGCTCACTAGGCATTACTCTGGACCATGACACACACGCCACCGGCACCGACCGCCATCGTTTTAGCCGCCAGCCGGAAGGGGCGGGTATCGCATGCCTGACCACGGCAGCCAGACTGTCCGGCGCCGCCGGCTCGCCGGCGAGCTGCGCCGGCTGCGGGAACGTGCTGGCCTGACCGGTGATGAGGCGGCCGCGACGCTGGGCTGGAGCGGGAGCAAGATCAGCCGGATCGAGCTCAACCGGATCGGCGTGAAGCGTGATGACCTGGACAAACTCCTCGATTTGTACAAAGTGGAGAGCCCGTACCGGGAAGAACTCCAGGCCCTGGCCAGCGAGTCGAGCAAGATCGGGCGGCTCCGGGCGGTGGTGGCCGGCCTGCCCACCGACTACGCCGAATACGTGTCCGCCGAGGACGAGGCCCGCTCCATCTGGAACTGGGAACCGCTGATCGTGCCGGGGCTGCTGCAAACCGAGGACTACACCCGGGCGGTCATGGCCGGCTATCAGTCAATGTTCCGGATTCCGCCCGGCGATGCGGAAAGGCGGATCGTGCTCCGCCGCATGCGCCAGCAACTGCTCACCAGGGAGCCGCCACTGCAGTTGTCGTTCGTCATCGACGAATCAGTACTGCGCCGGCGATTTGGTAGTAACCCTGCCATGCATGGGCAATTGCTCCGGGTAGTCGAAGTTTCCGAAATGCCCAATGTGGACATCAGGATACTTCCGCTCGGCGGCGAGCATCCGACCACACCGGCGGCGTTTTCTTACATGCAGTTCCCACAGGTGCACGATGTGCCACTAAGAGACATCGTAAGTATCGAGCACCTGACAGGCAGTTACGAACTGGAAGACGAGGAGCAAACGTTCCGGTACCGGGTGACATTCGAGGGGTTGCTGGAGAAATCCCTGGATCCGTCCGAATCCCGGGATTTGATCACCCGGACGGCTGACGAGCTATGGGCCTAGCCAGCCCGGCCGCTGGTGCCGCTGACCGGGCTGGCCAGATGACCCGGTTAGCGCAGGTCGTCCTTGACGCTGACCAGGAAGGCGGCCCAGTCGGCCCGGGAGAACTCGAGCACGGGGCTGCCGACGCCGGCCTTCGAGTCCCGGACACCAATCCGGCCTGCGTCGAGGTCGGCCACCTCGACACAATTGCCGTTGTACCCGCTGTACGAGCTCTTCCGCCACTGGACGAACTCGGACGACTGCGGAAAGTACGCGTCATTCCCCCGGTTATGGTCAACCCGGGCGGGATGGCGCTGGCCTGCTTCATTGTGTCCGGCTACCACTGTTACCTCGCGATGGCCTAAGTCCGCCGGTCGCGGCCGGCGGAGGGATCGGATTGGGGTCAAACAAAGGCGAACGGGGCAATGCGCCAGCGGCGGACGCTGGGAGTGCTTTAAACGGCCTGCCAGCGGCAGGCCGTTCAGTTGGATGGGTGAAACTGTAATGCCTGGAACTATCGCTGCGCCAACTTTTCGTTCAAAGATAGGTCTGGTGACGTATGTTCGAGGCGGCGTCTAGAGGCCGTGAACTTAGTTAGATCGGCCTAGGTTAGGGCAGCCCGGGCCGAAACACCAGTAACCTGGACCGTGTTGTGCAAGTCTCCGCAGGTCAAACCCCATCAACCACACTGATATCACCCGCCACCCGGGCCGGCGGGACGGTAAGCAGACCTGATGGTCAGCCCCAGATGTCGTGGGCGACCTTGACGATGAGGTCGAGCTTGGCCACCTGCTGGTCGTAGGTCAGCTCGTTGCCCTCGACGGTGGAGGAGAACCCGCACTGGCCCGACAGGCACAGCTGCTCCAGCGGCACGTACCGCGACGCCTCCTCGACCCGCCGCTTGAGCATGTCGGGGTCCTCCAGTTCGCCGCGTTTGGTGGTGACCAGGCCCAGCACCACCATCTTGCCCGGCGGCACGAACCGCAGCGGCTCGAAGCCGCCGGACCGCTCGTCGTCGAACTCCAGGAAGAACCCATCCACGGCCAGTTCGGAGAACAGCGCCTCGGCCACGAAGTCATACCCGCCCGAGGCCGCCCATGAGGACCGGAAGTTGCCCCGGCACAGGTGCGTGGTCACCGCCAGCCCAGCCGGCTTCGCGGCCAGCGCGGCGTTGACCTGGCGGATGTAGCGCAGATGCAGATGCTCGGCGTCCTCCCCCCGGGCCGCGATCTCGGCCCGCTGCGCCGGGTCATTCAGGTACGCCAGGCTGGTGTCATCGAACTGCAGGTAGGTACACCCCAGCCCGGCCAGCCGGGCCACCTCATCGGCATACGCCGCCGCCAGATCCGCCCAGAACTCCTCGATGTCCGGGTAGACCTCCGGATCGATCATGGCCGGGCCGCCACGATAGTGGACCATGTTCGGCGACGGGATCGTCTGCTTCGGCACCGCCGAGGTGACGACGGACTTCAGGTACTGGAAGTCCGCCGCGAAGATCGTGTCATCGATCCGGACCTTGCTGTCCACCAGGATCGACGCCGGGGTGAACTCGATGTCGCCGCCCGGGTTGTGGAACTTGACGGCCAGATGACCGGGTGCCTTGCTGATCCCGCCGAGCTGGTAGATAAAGTCCATGTGCCACGACGCGCGGCGGAACTCGCCGTCGGTGGCCGACTGCAAGCCGACCGCCTCCTGCATCTTGACCACGTCTGCGATGGCCGTATCCTCCGCCGCCCGGAGCTGCTCGGCGGGGATCCGGCCGGCCGCGAAGTCAGCGCGCGCGGCCAGCAGCTCCGGCGGCCGGAGCAGGCTGCCCACGTGATCGGCGCGGAACGGGGGGCTGGTACGGGGGCTCATGGTTCTCCTTCACGTGTGCTGCGCGGCGGGCCGGCTCAGCCGGCCCGCCTGGCGGCTTCCTCGAGGGCCCGGCCGGTCAGCACCCGGGCCAGGTGCTCCCGGTAGGCCGGGGTGGCGTTGATGTCCTCGACCGGGCTGGTCCCGTCGGCGGCGTGCGCCGCCGCGTCGCGCGGGCCCGCGCCGCTGGCCAGCGCGCGCTCCACCGCGGCCGCCCGGACCGGGGTGCTGGCCATGTTGACCAGGGCGACCGAGCCGCCCTGCACGGCCACCCCGACGATGGCCCAGTCGATGGCCCGCTTGGTGAACTTCTGGAACGACCAGCCGGCCGCGGCCGAGGTGGGCACCCGGATCTCCACCAGCAGCTCGTCTGGTTCCAGGGCGGTCTCGAACAAGCCGGCGAAGAAGCCGGCCGCGGCGATCTCCCGCTGCCCGGACGGCCCGCGGGCGACCAGCGTGGCGTCCAGGGCCAGGATGACCGCGGGCAGGTCGGACGCGGGGTCGCCGTGCGCCAGCGACCCGCCGAGTGTGCCGCGGTGCCGGATCTGCGGGTCACCCACCTGGCCGGCCGCGTAGGCCAGCAGTGGGACGGCCTCGGCCAGCAGCGCGGACTGCTCCAGGTCGTGGTGCCGGGTCAGCGCGCCGATCGCGATGTGCCCGCCCGCGTCGCGGATGTAGTTCAGCTCGCGCAGCGGGGCCAGGTCGATGAGCACCTCGGGCTGGGCCAGCCGCAGCTTCATCAGCGGCAGCAGGGAATGCCCCCCGGCCAGGAACTTGGCCTCGTCCCCGTGCTCGGCGGCCAATGCGAGCGCCTCGTCCACCGAGTACGCGCGCAGGTAGCTGAACGGGGCCGGGATCACCGGGCCACCTCAGCGGCCGGCGCAGCGGGCTCATCGGCCAGCGCGCCGGGCTCGGCGGCCAGCTCTCCGGCGGCGGCCAGCACCGCCCGGACGATGTTGTGATAACCGGTGCACCGGCACAGGTTGCCCTCCAGCCCCATCCGGACCTGCGCCTCGGTGGGCCGCGGGTTCTCCCGGAGCAGCGACACCGCGGCCAGCACCATGCCCGGGGTGCAGAAGCCGCATTGCAGGCCGTGCTCGCTGCGGAACGCCCGCTGCACCGGATGCAGCTCGCCCCCCGGCCCGGCCAGTCCCTCGGCGGTAACCACGTCGTGCCCATCCGCCTGGGCGGCCAGCACGGTGCACGACTTCACCGACTCACCGTCCAGCAGCACCGTGCAGGCGCCGCAGGACGTGGTGTCGCAGCCGACGTTGGTCGCGGTCAGCCCGGCCACCTCGCGCAGGAAGTGCACCAGCAGCGTGCGGTCTTCCACCTCGGCGGCCACCTCGGCGCCGTTCACCGTCATCGTCACGTTCACGAGCGAGCCTCTCTGATCGCGGTCCAGACCCGCAGCGGGGTGGCGGGCATGTCGATGTGCCGGACGCCCAGGTGCGCGAGCGCGTCCACCACCGCGTTCAGCGCGGCCGGGGTAGCGCCGATCGTGCCCGCCTCGCCGATGCCCTTCACACCGAGCGGGTTCACCGTGGTCGGCGTCTCCATCGTGACCAGCTCAAACGACGGCAGCTCGGTCGCGGTGATCGCGGCGTAGTCGGCCAGCGTGCCGGTCAGCGGGTTGCCGTCCGGGTCGTAGCGCACCTCTTCGAGCAGCGCCTGGGCCACCCCCTGGGCGATGCCGCCGTGCCGCTGGCCCTCGGCCAGCACCGGGTTCAGCACCCGGCCGGCGTCGTCCACGGTGACGTGCCGGAGCAGCGTGACCTGACCGGTCTCGGTGTCCACCTCGGTCACGGCGACGTGCGCGCCGAACGGGAACGTCGGGCTGGCCGGCTTGAACTCGACGTCGGCCGCCAGCCCAGCCGGGCCCGCCTGCCCGGCTACCGCGGCCCAGCTCAGCGCGGTATCCGGGTCGCCGCGCACCTGCCAGGTGGCCCGGGTCACGTCCAGCTCCAGATCGGCTGGGCTGGCCTCCAGCAGGCCCGCGGCCAGCCCGCGGGCCTGCTCGCGGACCTCGACCGCGGCCTGGTGCACCGCGCTGCCGCCGAGCTGCAGGGACCGGGAGCCGTAGGTGCCGACGCCCCGCGGCACCTCGTCGGTGTCGCCGTGCCGCACGGTGATCCGGTCCAGCGGGATGCCCAGCTCGGACTGGACGAGCATGGCGAACGCGGTCGCGTGGCCCTGGCCGTGCGGTGAGCTGCCGGTGTACACGGTGGCCGCCCCGGTGCCGTCCACCACCAGCCGGGACGTTTCACCGCCCGAGTAGTCCCCGGCGGTGATCTCCACGTAGCAGGACAGCCCGATGCCGAGCTGCCGCACCTCGCCGCGCTCCCGGCGGCGGGCCTGCTCGGCCCGCAGCTCCGGGTACCCGGCCGCGGCCAGCACCTTGTCCAGCGCCGCCGCGTAATCCCCGGTGTCGTAGACCGCGCCGCCCGGGGTGGTGTACGGGAACGCGTCCGGCGGCACCAGGTTCCGGCGGCGGACCTCGGCCGGGTCCATGCCGATCTCGGCGGCGAACAGGTCGACCGCCCGCTCGATGGCCGCGGTGGCCTCGGGCCGCCCGGCGCCCCGGTAGGCCGAGATCGGGGTCGTGTTGGTGGCTACCACCCGGAAGCTGGCGCCGCAGTACGGCAGGTCGTACACGCCGCTGGCCATCAGCATGGTCAGCGTGGGCAGGAACAGCCCGAACCGTGGGTAGGCCCCGCAATCCTGGACGATGTCCAGGTGATAGGCGAGGATACGGCCGTCCCGGGTGCCGCCGATCCGGATCGTGTGCTGCTGGGCCCGGCCGTGCACCATGCCGAGCAGGTTCTCGTTCCGGGTCTCCACCCAGCGCACCGGCCGGCCAAGCCGCCGGGCCGCCCAGGCCACCACGATCGTGTCCCGGTCGGTGGCGATCTTGGCGCCGAAGCCGCCACCGACGTCCGGGGTGACGACCCGCACCGCCGCCTGGTCCAGGCCGAGCGCCGCGGCCACCTGATCCCGGGCCTGCTGCGCGTTCTGCGTGCTGGCCCACAGCGTGAGCCGGCCGTCCGCCCAGGTGGCGGCGGCCGCCCGGACCTCCAGCGGGACCGGGGCCACCCGCTGGTTCGGGAAGCTGCGCTGCACCACCACGTCGCAGCCGCCGAACGCGTCCTCCGGGGCCGGCTGGCCACCGGACCGGATCACGTTCGAGCCGGCCGCCGGGAACAGCAGCGGCTCACCGGCCAGCGCCGCGTCCACGCCGACCACCGCGGGCAGCGGCTGGTAGTCCACGCTGACCAGCTCGGCCGCGTCCTCGCCCTGGTAGCCGTCCTCGGTCAGCACGATCGCGACCGGCTCGCCGACATAGCGCACCCGGTCGGTGGCCAGCAGCGGCTCGGTGGCCGGCCGGTCCGCGGCCGGGGGCAGATCATCGGCGTCCGCCGCGGTCAGCACCGCGACCACCCCGGGACTGTCCAGCGCCGCCTTGGCGTCGATGACACTGATCTCGGCGTGCGCCACCGGGCTGCGCACAAACGTGACCCGGAGCGCCCCGGCCAGTTCGGGCAGCCGGAGATCGTCGGTATAGGTACCCCCGGCGGTGAGCAATCGTGGGTCCTCGGTCCGCACTACCCGGGTGCCCAGGATGCTCATCAGGTCTCCTTACTGCCGCCGCCGGTACCGGCCCACCATAGAACACGCCGGACCGGGGCTTACCGGCCGGTCAGGTCGGCGTATCCGTCGAGCAGCCCGTCGGCGGCGGCCAGGTCACCGTCCAGCGGGCGGTCCGCGGTGCGCGGGTCGAGCGCCGCGGCGGCCAGGTCGAACGCGGCCCGCAGCGGGCCGCCGGCCGGGGCACGGCGCTGCATCCGCAGCACCCGCACCGCGGCGACCAGCTCGCAGGCCAGCACGGCCCGGTAGGCGACGTTGGCCTCGCTGCTGGCCCGGGCCGACTGGGTGGAGAACCCGGCGTGCTCCTCCACCCCGCGGGACAGCACCGCGCTGCCCAGCGCGGCCGGGGCGGCCAGCCGGCGGATGTCGGCCACTGCGGACTGGCCGACGTACTCCAGGATCATGATCCCCGAGCTGGCCGGGGTGTCCGCGGCGAACGCCTCCAGCCCGGTGAAGGCCGGCTCGACCAGCGTGCCAAGCCGGGCCGCGGCCAGCGCCGCGGTCTGGAACAGCGCCGCCCGGGCCGCGTCCAGGCCCAGCCCGGCATAGGCGGCGTGGAAGTTCCCGTTGTGCCACATCGCGTGCCCGGCCGGGTCGACCAGCGGGTTCTCGCTGGCCGCGTTGATCTCGACCTCGACGATGTCCGCCGCGTGCTGCACCGCGTCCAGGGCCGGGCCATGCACCTGGGGAAACGCCCGGTAACCGTAGGGGTCCTGGATCCTGGCTGGCCGGCCCAGTTCGCCCTGGGTCAACTCGCGGACCGCCGTGGCGACCTGCTGCTGCCCGGGATGCGGCCGGGCCCGCTGCACCGCGGCGGCGTACGGCTCAGCCGACGCGCGCACCGCGAGCATCGACAGCGCGGCGATGGGCACCGCCGCCCGGATCAGCCGGGCCAGGTCGGCGCAGGCCAGCGCGGCCTCGCCCAGCGTCGCGGCATTGCTGCTCTGGAAGCCGAGCACCTCGGCCGGGCGCAGCGGGAAGCGCGGCGGCGGGCCGCTGCCCGCCAGCCAGTCCCGCTCGCCCAGCAGGCACAACCCGGTGGCGGCCAGCGCGGTCAGGTCACCGGTGCCGATCGCGCCGTACCGCGGCACCGGCGGGGCGAACCCCCGGTTGACCGCGTCGGCCAGCACGTCGAGCACGCCCGGATCCACCCCGGAACCGCCCGCCCCGATCTGGTTCAGCCGGACCACCAGCATGGCCCGGGCCAGGTCCGGGGCGAGCAGCGGGCCGGCCCCGGCCGCGTGGCTGCGCAGCAGGTTCAGCCCGTGTTCGGCGGCTTCGGCCGCGGCCACCTGGACGGTCCGGTTGGCGCCCACGCCGGTGGTCCAGCCGTAGACCGGCCGCTCGGTGGCCACCTCCCGGGCCACCTGCCAGGCCGCGCTGGCCGCGGCCACCGCGGCCGGGGCCACCTCGACGCTGGCCTGGCCGCGGCCGGCCCGCGCCACCTGGGCGCAGGTCAGCGAGCTGCCGTCGATCACGATCCGCGCTGCCATCAGGCCCTGCCTCCTCCGCTCCCTGCCATGATCACGCCCTATTGCCATGATCACTGGGCCAGGGGATTCCGGGCCACCAGGCACCGGATTACGGGCCACCAGGCCGGGCGAACCAGGCATCTCATACCGGCGGTACCACTACGATCGTCGGCTGTTGGAGGTGGCGCCATGCCAGCGCACGGACCCAGCCGCCGGGGCCAGCACCACGACCGTTCCCTCATGTACAGCGCCGTGTTCGCCGTGGCCGCCGCCGTGGTGGCGGTCCTGGTGATCACGCACCAGCCGGACCGGACGGCCCAGCTGACCAACGCGGCGGGACCGGACCGGCTGGCCGGGCCGGCGGCAGGCTGCCCCGGGCTGGCCGCGGCCACCCCGTGCGCCCGCCCGCTGGCCACCAGCTACCACCGGGCCGCCGTAGCGCCGCGCACCCGGGCGGCCCGGCACTCCCACCATCCGCACCGAACGCCAGCGCCTGCCGCATCGGCCCGGGCCACCCCGGCCGCCACCCCGGCTGGCACCCAGTCAGCCGCGCAGTCGGCGAGCCTGGATGCGGCGGCTGGGCAGGTACTGGCGTTAATCAACCAAGCTCGTGCGCAGGCGGGACTGCCTGCCTATACGGTCAGCGCGGGACTGAATACGAGCGCGGGGCGGCACAACGCGGTGATGGCGGCGGGCTGCGGGCTGTCGCACCAGTGCCCGGGCGAGCCGGCCCCCGGCGCGCGGGAAACCGCGGCCGGCGTGCACTGGACCGCGGCCGGGGAGAACATCGGCGAGGGCGGACCGGTGGCCGGTACCGAGGCGGCCATCGCGCAGCTGGCGGTGGGGCTGACGCAGAGCATGCTGAACGAGAAACCACCCGACGACGGCCACCGGCTGAACATCCTGAGCTCGGCCTTCACGCACATCGGCATCGCTGTGTTCCGGGACAGCTCCGGCACGGTGTGGCTGACCCAGGACTTCTCCAACTGAGCTCTGCTGACTGAGCTCTGGGCTACGACTCGTCGTACCGGGTGGGCGGGAAGCCGTCCTTGTCCAGCCGCAGCTCGCCCTCGGCCTCTTCCTTGTCGATCTCGCCCCGGGCGTCCTGGTACTCCGGGCTGTCGGTGACATCGGTGGGCACCGGGTCGTCGGTGGCCGGCGGGACCTCATCGGGGTCGTAGGCGTCCAGGCCGGCGTCTACCCGCTCTTCTTCGGTCAGCTCGGCCAGCTGGTCCTCGTTGAGGCGGTCGATCTCGCCGCCATGCTCGCGGCGGTCCCGGTGGAACTCGGACGGCTCGTGGGGTGGTTCTGGTGGCAGCTCGCTCATTGCTACAAGCTACGCCCGGCCCGCATCCAGCCCGGCTGGGCCCCGGGGAATAGCTGAGCCGGGGAGATGGTTATTGCGGGCGTCGCTAATCCCGGCCCGGGCTTATGGGCCGTGCGCAATGGCGGCCCTCTTCTCGCCAGGCTTGTCTGCAGTGCCACTCCGGCACCCGCTCTGAGCTGCCCGGATGTACGTCCGCTGAGGGCGAACGGATTCCGGAAACAAACCACGCCGGCCCTTGTTGAAGGGGAAACGACAAGCCCAATTATCAGGAAGTGACCATGAGCGAAACACTCCGCCTGCCGGTGCTGCCACTGGACGATTCAGTGGTGCTGCCGACGATGGTGGTGCCGCTGGACACCTCCGCTACTGAGGCCCGCGCGGCGATCCAGGCCGCGCAGATGTCCGCGGCGGTGCCAGGTGCGTCAGACAAGACGCCGCAGGTGCTGCTGGTGCCGCGGCTGGACGGCAAATACCCCGCGATCGGCACGCTCGGCGCGGTCGAGCAGACCGGCCGGCTGCCCAGCGGTGAGCCCGCCGCGGTGATCCGTGGCCTGTCCCGGGTCCGTATCGGCGTCGGCACGACCGGCCCGGGCGCGGCCCTGTGGGTCGAGGGCACGGTGATCGACGAGCCACCGGCATCGGACCGCGCCCAGGAACTGGCCCGCGAGTACCGCGGGCTGGCCGCCACCATCCTGCAGAAGCGCGGCGCCTGGCAGGTCGTCGACGTGCTGCAGCGGATCACCGAGCCGTCCGCGCTGGCCGACAGCGCCGGCTACGCCGGGTACCTGACCATGGAACAGCGCACCGAGCTGCTCGCGACGATCGACCCGGAGCAGCGGCTCGAGCTGCTCACCGGGTGGGCCCGGGACCAGCTGGCCGAGCTGGACGTGGCGGAGACCATCCAGAACGATGTCCGCGAGGGCATGGAGAAGCAGCAGCGCGAGTTCCTGCTCCGCCAGCAGCTGGCCGCGATCCGCAAGGAACTGGCCGAGCTGGATGGCGAGCCGGGCACCGAGGAAGATGACTACCGGGCCCGGATCGAGCAGGCCAACCTCCCGGAGCAGGTGCACGAGGCCGCGATGAAGGAAGCGGCCAAGCTGGAGCGGGCCAGCGACGCCTCCCCCGAGGGGTCCTGGATCCGCACCTGGCTGGACACGGTGCTGGAGATCCCGTGGAACGAGCGCACCGACGACGCCTACGACATCAGCGGCGCCCGCGCCATCCTGGACGCGGACCACGCCGGCCTGGACGATGTCAAGGACCGCATCATCGAGTACCTGGCCGTGCGCAAGCGGCGTTCGGACAAGGGCCTGACCCTGGTCGGCGGCCGCCGCAGCGGCGCGGTGCTGGCGCTGGCCGGCCCGCCCGGGGTGGGCAAGACCTCGCTGGGTGAGTCGGTGGCCCGGGCCATGGGCCGCAAGTTCGCCCGGGTCGCGCTGGGCGGTGTCCGGGACGAGGCGGAGATCCGCGGTCACCGGCGCACCTACGTCGGCGCGCTCCCTGGCCGGATCGTCCGGGCCGTCCGCGAGGCCGGGTCGATGAACCCGGTCATCCTGCTCGACGAAGTGGACAAGCTGGGTGCGGACTACCGCGGCGACCCCACCGCGGCGCTGCTCGAGGTGCTGGACCCGGCGCAGAACCACACGTTCCGCGACCACTACCTGGAGGTCGAGCTCGACCTGTCGGACGTGCTGTTCATCGCGACCGCGAACGCGCTGGAGATGATCCCCGGCCCGCTGCTGGACCGGATGGAGCTGATCCAGCTGGACGGCTACACCGAGGCCGAGAAGGTCACCATCGCCCAGGGCCACCTGCTGCCGCGTCAGCTGGAGCGGGCTGGCCTGGAACCGGCTGACGTGACGCTGACCGATGCGGCGCTGCACAAGCTGGCGTCGGAGTACACCCGGGAGGCGGGCGTCCGGTCGCTGGAGCGGACCATCGCCCGGGTGCTGCGCAAGGTCGCGGCTCAGGTGGCGACCGGCCACACTGAGCTGCCGGTCACCGTGGACCAGGCCGACCTGCACGGGTACCTGGGGCATCCCCGGCACACCCCGGAGTCGGCCGAGCGGACCGCGGTCCCCGGCGTGGCTACCGGGCTGGCCGTCACCGGCACCGGCGGCGACGTGCTGTTCATCGAGGCGTCGCTGGCCGACCCGGAGACCGGCACCACCGGTGTCACGCTCACCGGGCAGCTCGGTGACGTGATGAAGGAGTCGGCCCAGATCGCGCTGTCCTACCTGCGCTCGCACGGCGCGGAGCTGGAACTGCCGGTCGGCGACCTGAAGGAACGCGGCGTCCACGTGCACGTGCCCGCGGGCGCGGTGCCCAAGGACGGCCCGAGCGCCGGGGTCACCATGACCACCGCGCTGGCCTCGCTGCTGTCCGGCCGGCTGGTCCGCTCGGACGTGGCCATGACCGGTGAGGTCTCGCTGACCGGGCGGGTGCTGCCGATCGGCGGGGTGAAGCAGAAGCTGCTGGCCGCGCACCGGGCCGGCGTCACCACCGTGCTCATCCCGAAGCGGAATGAGCCCGACCTGGAGGATGTGCCCGAGGACGTGCGGAACCAGCTCACCGTGCACGCGGTGAGCGACGTCCGCGAGGTGCTCGGCCTGGCCCTGGAGCCAGCCAGGTCGGAAGCGGCCATCGCCGCCTGAGGCCAGCTCGTCTCACGAGAGCCGCCGCCCGGTCCCGGCCGGGCGGCGGCTCTTGCTCTGCCGTCAGGCCTGGACGCCGGCCATGAGCCGCCGGGCCGTGCCGCCGGTGATGGCCGCGATGGCGCCGGCCGGCAGGCTGCCGTGGCCATCGGCGCCGGTGCGGGCCAGGCCGTCCAGCAGGCTGGTCACGCTCAGCCCGGTGTTGGGCGCGTCCGAGCCGAACAGCACCTTGCCCGCCACCGCGGCCAGCGCGGCCGGGTCCGGGCGGACCGGCTGGCGCAGCACCGGGGTCAGGTCGGCGTGCACCCCGGGATGCTCGGCGACCAGCCGCAGCGCCGCGTCGCTGGCCGGGTGCCCGCAGTGCGCGATGATGATGCGGGCCGCCGGGTAGCGGCGGGCCACAGTCGCGACCGGGGCCAGTTCGGCCGCCTCGGTGTGCCCGTCCGGCGCGTGCCCGGCGTGCAGCACGACCGGCAGCGCCACCGCCGACACGTACTCCCAGACCGGGTCGAGCCGCCGGTCATCGGGCGCGAAGTCACCCACCGAGCAGTGCAGCTTGAGCACCCGCAGGCCCAGGTCCTCCACGGCGCTGCGGACCAGGCCGGCTGGGCGGTCGTCGGCCGGGTGCACGGTGCAGCCGCCGATGATGCTGACCCCGGCGCCGTCCGCGTGCCCGGCCGCGAACCGGGCCATGGCCCGGTTCAGCCCGGCGGCCGAGCCGGGCCGCCGCGCATAGGGCAGCGACCAGGCCTCGCCGACCCCCTCGGCGGCCAGCCGGCCGCACGCCGCCGCGGGGTCCGCCGGGTAGGCGAACCCGTCGCGCGGGAAGCCCCTGGTGTGGAAGAAACCGCGGACCGCGGCCTGCAGCCGGGGCGGCAGCAGGTGCACATGAGCATCGACGACAGGGCTGGGCACCCGTCCGGTTTACCTGGTCGGCGGAACCTGTTGACACCCGGGTACCGGCCAGGAAGACTCACGGAAACGATATTAGAAAGTCGTTCTCGACTGATGAAAGCAGCTGCAGCGCAGCGTTGCTGAGGAGCGACCGTGGAACGCACCATCTTCACCAACGGCCTCGTGTTCGACGGTAGCGGCTCACCGGCCACGCCCGGCGAGGTGACCGTCGAAGCCGACCGGGTGGTGTCAGTCACCCCGGGCTGGTCTGGCCAGCACGAGGGCGCGCGGGTCATCGACGTGACCGGGTGCACGGTCATGCCGGGCCTGATCGAGTCGCACGGCCACCTCACGTTCCCGTCGGCGGTCGGGCACATCGACCCGACGTTCAACCCGCCGGTGGACGTGAGCTTCTTCCGGAACATCACAGGCATGGACGCCGAGCTGGCCCGGGCCGAGCGGAACGCCCGCATCATCCTGGACGCCGGGTTCACCTCGGTCTACTCGGCCGGCTCGCTGCTGCCCATGCCGACCGAGGTGATCCTGCGCGACAAGATCAAGGCGGGCGCCATCCCGGGCCCGCGGCTGCGCGCGGCCAGCATGGAGCGGGACAACCACCCGGTCCGCCCGGACGGCCATGTCGAGCCGGACTGGCAGGGCCCGGACGCGTGCCGCGCGTTCGTGGCCGAGCAGGCCGGGATGGGTTTCGACAGCGTCAAGTTCCTGCTGTCCAACGACGACGTGTTCATCCCGGGCGGCTCGCAGATCACCCAGTACACCCAGGAGGAGGCCACCGCCGCGGGTGAGCAGGCCCGCGAGTCCGGGGTCTGGCTGAACTGCCACGCGCAGGCCGCGGAGTCGGTCAAGGTCGCGGTGCGGGCCGGGTTCCGCAGCATCTACCACTGCACCTACGCCGACGAGGAAGCGCTGGACCTGCTGGAGTCGGTAAAGGACACCGTGTTCGTGTCCCCGGCCCCGGGCATCATCTACGCCAACGTCTACGAGGGCGAGGAGTACGGCATCGACCGGGCCCAGGCGGAAAAGATGGGCTCGGTGGCCGCGCTGGAGGGAATGGCGGCCGTGTACCCGGAGATCCGCAAGCGCGGCATCCGGGTGCTGCCCGGCGGCGACTACGGCTTCCCCAATAACCCCATCGGGCGCAACGCCCGTGACCTGGAACTGTTCGTCGACGTGCTGGGCTTTACCCCGCTCGAGGCGCTCCGCGGCGCCACCATGCTGGGTGGGCAGCTGATGGGCATGGGCGACGAGCTTGGCCTGCTCGCGCCGGGGTACCTGGCCGACCTGCTGGTGGTCCGGGGCGACCCGGCCGGCGACGTGACGATCCTGCAGGACCCGGGCAACCTGGAGTTCATCGTCCAGGCCGGCCGGTTCCACAAGCAGCCTGACCACGGGCAGCCCGACCACGGGCAGCCTGACCACGGGGAGCCGGCGGGTCGATGACCGTCACCATCCACCGGGACGTGGTCTGCTCCCGGCCGCTGGGTTACCGCCCGGTCACGCTGGACCTCTACGTGCCGGCCGAGCCGGCTCAGGCGCTCTGCCTGTACCTGCACGGCGGCGGCTGGCGGCTGGGCAGCCGGTCCGATGGCCCGGGCGCGGCCCGGTCCTGGTCGCCGTCGTTCTTCGAGCGGGTCGCCGCGATGGGCCTGGCCGTGGCCAGCCTGGACTACCGGCTGAGCGGGGAGGCGGTCTTCCCGGCCCAGCTCGAGGACGTGTCCGCGGCGGCCGGTTTCCTGGCCCGGGAGCGGGCCAGCTTCGGCGTGACCACGCCGCGCACCGTGGCCTGGGGCGTGTCGGCCGGCGGCCACCTGGCCGCCATGCTCGCGCTGACCGCGCCGGATCCGCCGGTGGACGCCGTGGTCTGCTGGTACACCCCGGCCGACCTGAGCGAGCTGTCCCGGGACGTGGACGCCGTGGGTGGGCATGGCGACCGGGGCCCGGACTCACGCGAGGCCCAGCTGATCGGCGCGCCGCTGGACGAGCGGCCGGACCTGGCCGAGGCGGCCAGCCCGGTACGGTTCGCCCACCCCGGGGCACCCCCATTCCTGCTGGTGCACGGGACCGCGGACGACCTGGTGCCGCTGCGGCAGAGCGAGCGGCTGGCCGACGCGCTCACCGCGGCCGGCGGCTCGGCCACCATCGACCTGGTCGAGGGGGCCAGCCACATGTTCCCCGAACTGGGCGACGAGGCCACCAGCGAGGTCATCGTGCGGTCGGTCGGTTTCCTGCTCGACCAGGTGGAACAGGTGATCACGCATGCGTCTTGATCACGTCGGCGTGAACGTGGCCGACCTGGCCAAAGCGGAGGCCTGGTACTGCGCCGCGTTCGGCCTGGAGCGTGAGCTCGCGGTCCGGATCGACGCGGTGGACCTGGACATCGTGATGCTGCGCCACGCCCAGCACGGGCACCGGGTCGAACTGCTGCACCGGCCCGGGGGCCAGCCCGGCTTGCGCGCCGCCAGCCCAGCCGAGGCCGCGCTGACCGATGGCTACGGGCACATCGCGTTCGACGTGCCCGACCTGGACAGCACGCACGGCCGGCTGCTCGGCCACGGCGCCCGTGAGGTGATGCCGCCGCAGCCGGCCCCGGAACCGGGCGTCCGGATGTCGTTCCTGGCCGACCCCGAGGGCAACTTGATCGAACTGGTCCAGCGCGGGTGAGCCCGGAGCTGGGCCTGGCGCCGGACCTGGCGCTGCCCGGGCCGGCCGACGTGGTGATCGCCGGCTACGGCCCGGCGGGCGCGGCGGCCGCGATCGCCGCCCACGACGCCGGGGCCAGCGTGCTGGTGGTGGAGTCCACCGCCGCGGGCGGCGGCAACGCCCGGTACAGCGGCGGGTTCCTGTTCGACATCCCCGGCCCGGCCGCGGCCGAGCACCTGGTCGCGCTGTGCTTCGGCCGGACGCCCCGGCCGGTGCTGGATGCCTACGCCGCCGGGCTGCACGAGCTGGACGGCTGGCTGCACGGGCTGGGCGGCAGGACCGAGCGGTTCGAACCGCCGCCCGCCCGGCTGCCTGCCCCGTTCCCCTCCTGGCCACATTGGCCGGGCGGGGCCACGATCGAGTACCGCGTCGTCGCCGGGGGCGCCGGCCGCCGCGGCGAGGCGCTGTGGCACGTGCTGGACGCCGCCGTCCGCGAGCGCGGCATCGAGGTGCGCTACCAGACCGCAGCGGACCGGCTGGCCCTCGGCCCGGACGGC
>DATCUG010000202.1:0-6883 GCA_036567525.1 Streptosporangiaceae bacterium
CCGGCGCGACGAAGCTGATCTCGGTGGGCAGCAGCGGCGGCTGGCCGCCGTAGCAGTGGTGGGTCAGGTGGGTGGCCCCGATGTGGCGGCCCGGTTCCTTGCCGCGGACCCAGGCGAACGCCTTGTGGTCGACCGGGTGGAACCGGAAGTAGGTCGGCTCGTCCATCCGGCTGAACCACCAGTCGATCATCTCCGGGGCGACCCCGCCGAGCCGGTCCACCGCGGCCACCCGGATCCGGTCCGGGCCGAGCACCCGCACCTCGTCCGGCCAGTCCAGCGCGGTCAGCACCTGGCCGGCTTCGTCTCTGCTCACCACGGGCCGGCTCACCATGCCGTGTGCCCGGCCTCGACCGGGACCACCGCGCCGGTCATGAACGACGCCTGGTCGCTGGCCAGGAACACGGCCACGCTGGCGATCTCCTCCGGCCGGGCGTACCGCTTGATGAGCTGGCGCCCGGTGAGCTGCCTGGTGGCCGCTTCCTTGTCGGCGAAGCTGTCCAGGTGGGCCGCGGACATCGGGGTGGCCACCCCGCCCGGGCAGATCGCGTTGACCCGGATGTCCGGCGCGAACTCGGCGGCGGCCGCCCGGGTCAGCCCGATCACCGCCGACTTGGACGGGCAGTACGCGCTCACGTTGGGCAGCGCGACGAGGCCGCCCACCGACGAGACGTTGATGATCGAGCCCCCGGAGCCGCGGCGCATCTCCGGCACCACCCGCTGCATGGCGATCAGGTAGGACAGGCAGTTCACGTGCATCAGCCGGTCGAAGTCATCGATCGTGGTGTCCAGCAGCGACTTCATGATCAGGATGCCGACGTTGTTGAACAGCGCGTCCACCCGGCCGAACCGGTCCACCGCCGCCGTGGTCAGCTCGTCCACCGTGGCTGGGTCGGTGATGTCCCCGGCCGCCGTGACCGCCGCGCCGTCCGGCAGCGCCGCGGCCGTGCCGGCCAGCCCGGCGGCGTCGATGTCGGTCAGGCCCAGCTGCGCGCCGGCCGCGGCGAACAGCCCGGCCGCAGCCCGGCCGATGCCGCGGCCGGCCCCGGTGATCAGCACGACCTTTCCGGCCAGGTCTGTCATGCGGTCTGGTCTCCTTCCTGCAACCGGGCCGTGGCCAGCTCGGCGAGCTCCCGGGTGATCTGTTCCTGGCGGGCCTGCGCCTCGCCCGGCCGCCAGCGGCGGAAACCCTGGCCGGCCGCCGCGCCGGTCTCCCCGGTGCGCACCTTCTCCACCAGCAGCGGGTGCGGCACCGGCGTGTTGTCCAGCGCGGGCATCAGCGTCTGGTGGATGGCCAGGGTCAGCTCCAGGCCGCTCAGGTCGGACTGCTCCAGCGGCCCGACGATGCCCAGCCGGGCGCCGAACCCGTACCGGGTCACCGTGTCCACCGTCTCGGCGGTGCAGATCCCGTCGGCCACCAGCGCGATGGCCTCCCGCTTGAGCGCGTGCTGCAGCCGGTTGCCGACGAAGCCGGGCACGTCCGCCGCGACGTGCACCGGCTTCATCCCGACCCGGTCCAGCAGCCGGATGGCCCACTGCACCAGGGCCGGGTCGCTCGCCCCGGCCTGCACCACCTCGACCAGCGGCACCAGGTAGGGCGGGTTCCAGAAGTGGGTGCCGATCACCCGGTGCCGGCCGCGCACGTCCCGGGTGATCTCCCGGACCGGCAGCGCCGAGGTATTGCTGGCCAGCACCGCGCCAGCCGGGGCGGCCGCGTCCAGTTCCGCGAAAATACGCTGCTTAACGGCCAGCACCTCCGGGGCGGCCTCGATGACCAGGTCGGCCTGCGCCGCATCAGGAAGGCGGGGCACCACGGTGAGCCGGTCGAGGGCACTGGCGTTCGGCAGGGAAAGAAGTTTCAGGCCGGCGGTGATCCGGGCGGGCAGCGAATCGCGCGCCGCCGCCGCCGGGTCGTAGACCTGGACCGGCACCCCGGCGGCCAGGAACACCTGGGCGATGCCGGCCCCCATCACCCCAGCCCCTACCACCGAGATGTGCGGCGTCTCAGTCATGCCGCGGTGTAGCCCCCGTCCACGTAGATGACCTGGCCGGTGACGAAGTCGGACGCGTCGGACAGCAGGTACAGCGTGAGGCCGATGAAGTCCTCCGGCTCGCCCAGCCGGGTCATCGAGATGCGCTGGTAGTTGCGCTCCCGGGCGGCCTGGCCGGCCTCGGTGTCGGCGAAGATCCAGTCGGTCAGCGCGGAGCGGAACACGGTGGGGGCGATCGCGTTGACGTTGATCCCGCGCGGCCCCCACTCGGTGGCCAGCGTCTTGGTCAGCGAGTCGACCGCGCCCTTGGACGTGCAGTAGGCGGAGTACCCGGCCGGGCTGCCGTGCCGGCCGCGGACCGAGGAGACCAGCACCAGCTTGCCCCGGGCCGGGACGCCGTCCACCGCCCGGCCGGCCAGGTGCTGGCCGAACGCCTTGGCCATCAGCCACGGGCCGCGCACGTTGGCGTCCATGATGGCCTGCCAGTCCGCGTACGGCATGTCCTCGATCGGGGCCGGCTTGTTCAGCCCGGACGCCACGAAGATCGAGTCCACGCCGCCGTAGGCGGCGGCCGCCGCGGCCAGGATGTCCGTCGCGTCCTGCTCGCTGTCCGGGCGGCAGGTCAGCGTGCTCACCTCGCCGCCCGCCTCCTTGGCCTCGGCGGCCACCGCGGCCAGCCCGTCCGCCGAGCCGGAGACCAGCAGCAGCCTGCTGCCCAGCGCGCCGAGCGCGATGGCCGCGGCCCGGCCCAGCGCGCCGGACGCGCCGGTGATCACGGTGACCTTGCCGGACACGTCGAACAGGGACAGCGGGTCGCGCAGGATGTCGCCCGGCATCTCACTTCCTCCCGGTCGGGATGCGGAACGTCTGGTCCGGGTCGATGACCGCGACCACCCGGATCGGGCAGCCGTCGCCCTTCGGGAACCGCCACGGGAAGGCCATGAACGTGCACCGTTTCCCGGTCACCGCGTCCAGTTCGCCGCCGATGTTCTCGATGCCGGGGATGCCCGCGCTGAGCATGACCTTGTGCGCGGGTTCCCAGTCCGGGAAGTCCTCGCTCACCTCCCGGCCGGTCTCTTCGCGGTACTGGTCCAGCAGGTGCGGCATGATCGGCCCCGGGCCGTGCTCGGCCATCCGGGTGCCCAGCGGATGGTCCAGCGCCTGCACGTCGATCCCGACCAGCTTGACGCCCTTGTCCACCAGCCACTGCGCGGCCTCGGTGTACAGCCCGGGCGAGTAGGCGAAGTAGTCGTCGTTGTCGCCGAAGAAATGGTGCGCGCCGGTGTTGATCATCACGATGTCGCCCGGCTGGATCTGCGGCGTGGCCTGTTCCAGGTCGTCCGGGGTGATCACGCCCCACTTCTGCTTCGGGATGGACACCGCCACGCCGGTGCCGAAGAACCGCCACACGTCGAAGCCATCCAGGTAGGGCCGGTCGGGCAGGACGTGCGCCGCGGTGTCCATGTGCGTGCCCCGGTGCATGATGCCGTCGTACTCGACCGCGTAGAAGTCGTGCATCGCGTGGTAATAGAGCCGGTTGGCGGCGAACGGCTTACTGAACGGGGACGGCCACTGGACCATGTTGTGGCCGAGCTGGTGGCTCAGGTTGTAGAACCGCAGGCCGTCGGTGCTCATCGTCCGCTCTCCAGCCGGTAGCTGCCCGAAGGGTCGAGGATGGCCACGAAGCGGATGATGCAGGCGTCCGCCTCCGGCCAGTACCAGGGATAGGCGTGGAACGCGGCCCGCTGGCCGGTCAGCTCGTCCACGTCGCCGCCGACGTTCTCGATCGTGACGATGCCCGCCTTGGCCAGCAGCTTGCCGGCCGGGCTCCACGCCGGGAAGTCCGTGGTCACGTCGCCGCCGGTGCGCTGGGCATAGCGCCGGGGCAGCTCGACGATGTGCGGGCCGACGAAGCGGTGCTGCTGGGCCAGCGAGGTGGCCAGCGGATGGTCGATGGTCGCGGTGTCGATCGCGACGATCTTCACCTGCCGGTCGGCCAGCCACTGCGCGGCCGCCTCGCTCAGCCCGGGCCCGTGCCCGAAGTACTCCATGTTGTCCGAGTAGTTCCGGTGCCAGCCGGTGTTCAGCACGACGATGTCACCGGGCTGGACGTCGCCCGCCTGCGCCAGGTCGGCGGGCTCGATGTACTCCCATTCGCCCTTGGGCACGGCCAGCACGACCCCGGTGCCGAAAAACGCGTCCAGCGGCAGCTCGCCCACGCCCGCGCCGCGTTGGGCCAGGTGAATCGGGGCGTTCAGGTGCGTACCGTGGTGCATCGAGGTCACGATGTGCTGGGTGAGCACGCCCTGCTTGGCGATCGTCGCGACGCGGTGGATCTGGATGTCCGCGTAGCCGGGAAAGGCCGGAGTGTAGTGCCCCCACTCATGGCTCAGCTCGACGAAGCGGAGCCCGGTAGCCGGCTCGGTTACCATCCAATTCCTCCCACGATACGGTAAGGTGAATCCGCAGGACGAGACACTAGGGTCGCCCAGCAAAGCTTGTCAAGGCGCAAAATCGTCTGAAATTACTGGTCAGAGCGCTGTTGCCGCGAGGAGGCCCGGATGGAACTCGGCTGCCTGTTCCCGCCCACCGTGGCCACCCCGGAACACATCGAGCAGGCCGAGGCGCTCGGCTACCGGCGGGCCTACGTCTACGACTCGCCCGCGTTCCTGGCCGACCCGTGGATCACGCTGGCGCTGGCCGCCCAGCGCACGTCCCGCATCGCGCTCGGCGTGTGCGCGATCACCCCGCGGCTGCGCCACGTGGTGGCCACCGCCGGGGCGCTGGCCACGCTGGCCGCGCTGGCCCCGGGCCGGACCGAGGTGGTGCTGGGGTCCGGCTTCACCAGCCAGCTCATGCTGGCCCAGCGGCCGGCCCGGTGGGCCGAGGTGGCCGGGTACGCGGCCGCGCTGCGCGCGCTGCTGGCCGGCCAGGAGACGGAATGGGACGGCAGCCTGGTCGGCCTCAAGTACGGCACGCTGGCCGGGGTGCCGGTGCCGGCCGCGGTGACCATGCGGGTGGCCGCGCACGGGCCGCGCGGCTACGCAGTCGCCGACCGGCTGGGCTGCGGCATCGTCACCAACATCTCGCACCGGGGCAGCAACCCGCCGCCACCCGACATGAGCCAGGTGCACGTGCTGTACTACGGCACGGTGCTGGACCCGGGCGAGGACCTGGGCAGCGCGCGGGTACGGGACGCGGCCGGCCCGTACGCCGCGTTCCAGCTGCACATCGGGGAGCACGGGGTGGCCGCGGACAGCCCGGAGCGGGCCGCGTTCGCGGCCGCCGTCGAGCAGATCGACCCGCGGCGGCGGCACCTGGAGGTGCACCGCGGGCATCTCATCGAGCTCACCGAGCAGGAGCGGCCACTGGTCACGCCGGAGCTGATCGGCCAGACCACCGGCACCGGGACGGCCGCCGAGGTGCGCGCCCGGCTGGCCGGGCTGGCCAGGGCCGGCACCGCCGGGGTGCTGTACGGGCCGATGGGCCCGGACATCCCGCGCGAGCTGGCATCCTTCGCCGCTGCCGCTGACGGCAGCTGAGCCGAGCCGCGGGCCACCGCGCGGGAGGGAGCGCACGTGCAGGTACGCCGGGTGGTCACCGGGCTGGACGCTACCGGCCGGGCTACGGTGGTCAGCGACGGCCCGCCGCCGCGCAGTCATGATCTGGTGCACGTGCCGGGGATGAGCACGGCCATGCTGTGGGCCACCGCGCCGGGCGCGCCGCTCCCGCTGGACGGGACGGACCCGACGCCGCAGGTGGTCAGCCAGCTGCCGCTGCCCGGCGGGACCTGCTTCCTGATCGTCCGCTTCCCGCCCGACTCGGTGTTCACCGAACCTGGCTTCGACCCGGCCGCCGCGGACGCCGAGCAGCGGCTGGCCTCGCCGGGCATCGCCGAGCGGTTCGAGCCGGACAACCCGGGCATGCACACCACCGATTCGGTGGACTACATCGTGGTGCTGGCCGGGGAGGTCTGGCTGGAGCTGGACGACGGCCAGCTCACCCAGCTACGGGCGGGCGACACGGTGGTGCAGAACGGCACCCGGCACGCCTGGCGCAACCGCAGCACCGAACCGGTCACGCTGGCCGTCGTCCAGGTCGGCGCTGCTCGCCCTCAAACCACATCCCTAACATAAGCAACAACAGTCACGCTCAGCCTGCGCTGCGCGCGCAGCGCAGGGAAATGTGTGCCGAAACCGTCGTTGGAGCAGCGGTTTCAGCACACATTCGCGATGGGGGTCAGAGAGCGAAGGACTTGGTCGCTCGGTCGGCGATGTGCTGGCCGATGACCAGCGATGCGGTGGCCGCGGGTGAGGGCGCGTTGAGGACGTGGATGACGCCGTCGCCCTCCTCGATGAGGAAGTCGTCGACCAGCGCCCCGGACCGGCTCAGGCACTGGGCCCGGATCCCGGACGGGCCGAACCTGATGTCCCGGGCGGTGACCTGCGGGATGTACCGGCGCATCTCGGCCAGGTAGGCCGGCTTGACCAGGTCCCGGTAGATCTCCAGCGCCCCGGTCCGGGCGTAGGCCCGGGCCAGCTTGCGCAGCCCGGGGAAGCGCAGGCTGTCCAGCAGGTCCCGGCCGTTCACGGCCAGCCGGCCGTAGCCCTCCCGGGCCAGCGCGGGCACCGCGTTCGGCCCGGCGTGCAGCGTGCCGTCGATGCCCCGGGTGAAGTGCACGCCGAGGAACGGGAAGGCCGGGTCGGGCACCGGGTAGACCAGCCCGCGGACCAGCCCGGCCGCCTCAGGTCGGAACGTGTAGTAGTCACCGCGGAACGGCACGATCCGGTACTCGCCGCTGCCGTGGCCGGTCAGCGCGGCGATCCGGTCGGCCTGCAACCCGGCGCACGCGATGACCAGGCTGGCCCGCACCGGGCCGCCGTCCGTGCTGGCCA
>DATCUG010000203.1:0-7609 GCA_036567525.1 Streptosporangiaceae bacterium
TCCTGAAGACCCGGCGGGCCCAGCTGAGTCCCACGGACGCTGGGCTCCCGCCGGGCCCACGCCGCCGCACGCCGGGGCTGCGGCGGGAAGAGGTCGCGCTGCTGGCCGGCGTGGGGGTCAGCTGGTACACGTGGCTGGAGCAGGGCCGGCCGATCAACGCCAGCGCGCAGGTGCTGGACGCGGTGGCCCGCGCGCTGCGGCTCGATGCGGCTGGGCGGTGGCACCTGTACTGGCTGGCCGAGGCCATGCCGGTGCGCTCGCCCGCCGATCCGTGCGGGGTGCCTGGTTCGGCCAGCCAGGTGCTGCGCGCCCTCGACCCGTTCCCGGCCGTGCTGCTCAACGACCGGTTCGACGTGCTCGACTCGAACGACGCGCACGAGGAGATGTTCTGGGACTGGCACTCGCTGCCCTGCATCCACAAGAACCTGCTGTGGTGCGCGGTCACCGAGCCGCGCGCGCCCGACATGCTGCTCAACTACGCCGAGGAGATCCCGCACCTGGTCGCCCGGCTGCGCGCCGCCTACGCCCGGCACATCGGCGACCCGGAGTGGGCCGAGAACATCCGCCGGCTGGCCGCGCTCAGCCCGGAATTCGCCGAGATCTGGGAGCGGCATGAAGTGGCCGGTCCGGCCGAGCGCACGCTCCGGTTCCGGCACCAGGCCGCCGGCCTGATGACGTTCACCCGCACCGAGTACGAGGTCTCGGCCCAGCCGGGGCTGCGGATCTCGGTGTACAGCCCCCAGGACGCGGGCACCGCGGCCCGGCTGCCGCTCACCCGCCGCGGCTGAAGGACAGGTGCGCCGCCGCCCCGCGTGATCTACTGAGAGCCGTGGCGGATCTGGCTGCGGACAGCTGCCGGCAGACGGTATCGCTGGCGTCGCGGATCCTGGCCGGCTCCGGCGCCAACGACCTGATCTGGGGGCACGCCTCGGTGCGCGACCCGGGCGGCCGCGGGGTCTGGATCAAGCAGGCGTCCTGGGGCCTGGAAGAAGTCACCCCGGCCCTGGTCCACCTGGTCAGCCCGGACGGCGACGTGCTCGACGGGGATGGGCCGCGGCACAGCGAGTACCCGATCCACACCGAGATCATGCTGGCCCGCCCGGACGTCGGGGGCGTCGTGCATGTGCACAGCCGGGCCGCGGTGGCGCTGGGCGCGAGCGGCCAGCCGCTGCGGCCGGTCAGCCACGAGGCGAACTATTTCGTCCCGCCGACCGTGCCCCGGTTCACCCAGACCTCGGACCTGATCCTGACCCGCGAGCTGGGCGCCGCGGTGGCCCGCGTGCTGGGCAGCTGCGCCGTGCTGTTCCTGGTCAATCACGGCATCGTCTGCGCCGGGCCGGACCTGGAGACCGCGACGGTGGCCGCCGTCCTGCTGGAGCGGGCCTGCCAGCAGCAGATCCTGACCCAGTCGCTGGGCGACAGCTACCAGTGGACCCCGGAAGACGAGTCGCTGGCCAAGCGCGAGCACTGCTACAGCCCGCGGCAGGTCCGGCAGGCCTGGGACTACCTGGTCCGCAGGCTGCCTGATCCGCCCGGCTAGGCGGCGCGGTGGCTGGCGGCCGCCGGGGCCAGCTGGCGTTCGGCCTGGTGGGGGAGTAGCTGGATCTGGACGGTCACGCTGTCCGCGGACCGGCCGGTGCGCGCGGCCGTGAAATGGCTGGTGATCATGGCCAGCACGGCGCGGTTGCTGGGCAGCACGTCCATGCTGACCCCGGTCACGCCGCGGGCCCGGGCCCGGCCGAGCAGCGCGCGCATCAGCGCGGCGCCGACGCCCCGGCGCTGCCAGGCATCCGCCACCACCACCCCGATGTCGGTCACCCGGCCCGCGTCCGCGCTGGCCTGATCCACCGCCATCGCGTGGCCGATGATCACCCCCCGGTGCACCGCGACCAGCACGTCGGCCTGGCCGGCCGTGCCGCCCAGGCGGCGCAGCATGGCCGGGCCCGGGCTGACCGGGGCGAAGAATCTCTTCACCCGGGTGCCCAGCGACAGGCCGGCGAAGAACGTGCCGAGCGCGGCCAAGTCCCCGTCGCCCGGCGGCCGGATGGTGGCGGCGAAGCCGCCAGGCAGCTGATCCCCCTGAGTTCGACTCACAGACTCAGCTTCGCCCCAGATTGCTGAGTCTGTCAACCGGACTTAGCATACGAATTATGGGACGGCCCTGGATCCTGGACTACGACTCGGCCAACTGCGCGATCGGCGCCACCGTGGCCGTCATCGGCGAGCGGTCGACGTTCCTCGTGCTGCGCGAGGCGTTCAACGGCGTGCGCCGGTTCGATGACATGCGGCGCCGCACTGGCATGCCGCGGCAGGTGCTGAGCGACCGGCTGGCCCGGCTGGTCGGCGAAGACCTGCTGCGCAAGGTGCCCTACCAGGACTCCGGTCAGCGCACCCGGTGGGAGTACCGGCTGACCAGCAAGGGCCGGGATCTGTACCCGGTGCTGGTCGCGATGCTGGAGTGGGGCAACCAGCACGCGGTCGGCCCGGCCGGGCCGCAGGTCGAGGTGCGGCACCGGGACTGCGGCGAGCCGGTGCACCTGCAGCTGGCCTGCGCGGCGGGGCACGTGCTGGCCGACGCCCGCGAGGTCACCCCGGTGCCCGGCCCTGGCGCCCGCAAGATCGCCTGACTGTGCGCGGTCAGTCTGGCCGGCACGCGGGTCAGTCCAGCAGGGCCAGGCAGAACGGGTGGCCGGCCGGGTCGAGGTAGACCCGCACGTCGTCCTGTGGCTGGTAATCAGCCAGCACCGCGCCGGCCGCCTCCGCATGCTCACCGGCGGCAGCCAGGTCCTCGACCAGGATGTCCAGGTGCGCCTGCATCTGCGGGTCGCCAGGGCCGGCCGGCCAGACCGGCCGCACGTAGGCCGGCTCGGTCTGGAACGACAGCCCGGCCCCGCCGCCGGGAGGCCGCAGCGTGACCCAGCCCGGCTCGTCCTCCTCGGCCGGCCAGCCGAGCAGCCTGCGGTAGAAGCCCGCCAGCTCCTGGGCGTCCGGCGCGTCCAGCGTGGTGGCGAACAGTCTGAGGGTGGGCACCTGGGTCACGCTGCCTCCGGTCAGTCGTAGTGCCGCAGCTGGGGCCAGATCTGCGCCCACGGCTGCCGGGGCCCGGTGCAGACGTACACCGGGCCGCCCCATTCCTGGTTGTGGATGCGGTACGGGTTCGACAGCGTGGCCGCCAGCCGGACGCTGGTGAAGAACTTCCGCAGGTAGCCGCCGTAGCCGGTGACGTCCATCGGCCCGGGCGCGACCGCCACCACGGTGGTGGCGCGCGGCTTGCCCGGCCCCCACCACCACAGCGTGTTGTGCCCGCTCACCGCGGCTGGCAGGCCGGTGCCAGGGCCCAGCTCGTCGATGGCCCCGGCCTCGCCGTAGTCGCCGGTGAAGATCACCGCGTTGGCCCGCTGGCTGGGCGGCAGCGACCGCCACACGCCGCCGACCGTGCTGACCAGCTGCGGCCAGCCGATCGACTCGGCCAGTTCCTGGTTGACCGGGTACGTCCAGCCGATGCGGCCCGCCGGGAGTACGGGCAGCACGATCGGCAGCGCGACCGCGGTGGTGATCCCGGTGGCCACCAGCAGGGTGCGCAGCCGGCCCGGCCGGGCCGCCAGCCAGCCGTCGATGGCCACCGCGCCCGCGGCCAGCAGGTAGATGTACGCCCCGGCCAGGTAGTAGATCTTCGAGCCGGAGGTCAGCATGAAGAACACGAACAGCAGCCCGTAGGCCCAGGCCAGCGCTTTCCACAACGGCCGGCCGGAACGCCACAGCGTGCGCAGCCCGATCAGCCACACCGGGACCAGGGCCACCGCCGACATGATCAGCTGGCCGGTAATCCAGCTCGGGATGTTGCCCAGGCCGCCGTTTTCCTGGTTGAGCCGCCGGGTCATCGCGATCGAGGCCCAGTCGTGGCTGGCCTGCCACCAGATGTCCGGGATAGTGAACGCCGCCGCGATCAGGAACCCGGCCAGGAACCAGCGGTTCAGCACCAGCCGTCGGCCGCCGCTGAGCAGCGCGCCGAGGAACACGGCCAGGCCGAAGAAGCCCACGCTGTGCTTATTGGCCAGCCCGAGGCCGAGGACCAGGCCGCCCAGCAGCCACCAGCGGGTGTCGCCGGTCCGCCCGATCCGGGCCACCACGAAGGCCAGGCCCGCCCAGGCCAGCACGTCGAACGCGGTCGGCCCGGCCAGGTGATCGATGGCCAGCAGGGCCGGCATGGTGGCGGTGGCGATGGCGGCCAGCAACTGCGCCCGCCGCCCGCCGCCGAACTCCCGGGCGGTCAGCCCGGCCACCAGCACGGTGGCCCACCCGGCCAGCGCGGGCCACAACCGCAGCCCGGGCAGCGACACGCCGAACAGCTTCAGTGACACCCAGGCCAGGAACGGGGTCAGTACCGGCTGATCGACATAGCTGGCTTGCAGATGCTGGGCGCAGGCCAGGAAATACAGTTCGTCGCGGTGGAAGCCGTACCGGGTGGACAACAACATCTCCACGGCGAAAACGACGCCGCCGACTATGATCACCCGCCGGTCGAATGGCCCGATCGCGGCGGCCGGCCGGCCCGCCGCCCCGGCCGCTGGCGCTTCCGCCTCGGCGCCCGCTTCCCTATCCGCTGGCGGGCCGGCCGCCGCCCCGTCCCGCCGGAACCCCGGAATCCGCATCGGGCCCGCCATGATGCCCCCTTGGCTGGGTCTGTGCTAATGGCTCAACTATGGCGGTTGCCAGTCTGGTCCGGGGACTCAGTTTGGCTACGGATCAGGCGTGGTTCAGGCAGCATGCGGCTGGCAGCACCCGGCGGCGGCCGGCCCGGGCTCGGCCGGCCCGGGCACGCCCGGCTCGGCGAACGCCCCCGCGATGAGCCGCCGCGCCCAGCGCATCCGCGCCACGGCCAGGTCCGGGTGCTCACCGAACTCGTGTGCGACCAGGCCGATGCAGCCCTGGTCGCCGAACTGGCGCACGGCGGCCGCCACCGCCTGCCGGACCTGTCCAGTGCTGGGCTGGTCGGATCCTTGCAGCGACGACACGAACAAAGCGTCGGCCCGCACTTCACTGATGTTGAGGTGATTCATCGTGGGCCTCCTCAACGACTACTACGTCTCACTACAGCACGTCCGTACGACATTTTCGGTTCGCCCGGTTCAGGGCGGCTTGCTTACCTATTAAGAGAGCCTGCCGCACGTCAGTTGAGACGTCTCCGGCGGTAAATACTCACCGCCGTGGCGGATAGCGCTGACCGGCCGTGCCCGCCTCGGCCGGGCGCAGCGGCTGGCTTAAACGATCAGCTCGAACCAGGACGACACCAGGTTGTCCGGCGCCCCGGGCGAGCATTCCGGCTGGGCCGGCCCGCGCACCTCAGCCACGGCCGAGCCGCCGTCCCAGCCCACCTGGGCCCGGCCCGCCGCCCGCCGCCCGCACCAGCTTGACCAGCCCCCCCGGGCGGCGGCCCGCTGGCCCGGCTGCAGCAGCACGTAGCCGGGGGACCGCCACTCCAGCGTGACCACCGTCTGGGCGGGCAGCGGCGTCCCGTCCCCGGCCAGCGGGGTGACCTCGGGCTTGCCCGCCAGCCGGCACGCCCGGCCGCCCACGTTCTCGGCCACCACCTGGCCGCGCAGCCCGGTGCCGTCCCGCTCCCAGTGCACCACCACGGCCAGGTCCGCCGCCGCACACAGCGGCGCTTCAGCCATAACCCCCGCCTCCTCAGAACGTCAGGACGGTCTTGATGTCGTCCGGCTGGCGGGTGTACGCGTCGGCCCACTGGGCCAGCGGCACCTGCCGGGTGATCAGGCCGGCCAGCCAGTCCGGGTCGGCGGTGGCCAGCGCCTGGGCAGCCAGCTCGTAGTGCCGCCGGTTGGCGTTGACCGAGCCGAACAGCACCGAGTTCCGCAGCACCATGTTGCGGTTGAGCAGCCCCGGGTCGACCACCGATTCCGCGCCCGCGGTAGACACGCCGGTCAGGCAGGCTATCCGGTTGTGCACGTCGTGCTGGCCCGCTTCGAGCAGCATCTCGGCGAAACCGGTGCACTCGATGACGATGTCCGCCTTAGCGGACACCTCACCCAGCTCCCCGCGGGGACAATAGTGCGCGCCCAGCCGGCGCACCATGTCCGGCTTGCGGCCCTCGGTAACCAGGTCGATGACGACCGTCTCGTAGCCGCGCTGCACGGACAGCAGCGCGGCCAGCAGCCCGATCGGGCCGGCCCCGGTGATCAGCACCTTGCGCGGCGTCCAGGTCGACCGGTGGCCGATCCGCTCGATGTGATCCCACGCCTTGGCCACCACCGTGGCCGGCTCCAGCAGCACGCCGCGGGTGCCCAGGGCCGGGTCCACGGCGACCAGGTACTCCGGGTGGATCCGGTACCGCTCGGACGCGTAGCCGTGCCGGTCCTTGATGCCCCGCTCGGTGTACCGGCCGTTCGTGCACATGTCCCAGTCCCCGGCGGCGCAGGCCGGGCAGGGCACCGGGTCGCGGCGGCGGACGATGCCGACCACCAGGTCCCCGGGGCGGAAGCCGGACCCGGCCGGCGCCTCGCTGACCCGGCCGAGGGATTCGTGCCCGATCACCAGGCGGTCCGCGCCCGGTGGCGCCGACCCGTACTCACCGCTGATGATCTCCAGGTCGGTGCCGCAGATGCCGATGGCCAGCGTGTCGACCAGGATGGGCCCGTCCTCGCCGGGCGGTTCCGGCACCTCGCTCAGCGCGATGGAACCCGGCTGACCGGGAATGACGGTGACCGCGCGCATGATGTCACGGTAACCAACCGACCGCGGAGTGCAGATGACCGGACCCGCCGCGTGTCCCCGCGATGACCTGGGACATCCGGTCCCCGCGCCGCGCCCAGCCCGCCGGGTGGTGTCGCTGGTGCCGTCGCTGACCGAGTCGGTCGCGGTGACCCGGCCGGACGCGCTGGCCGGGGCGACCGACTGGTGCACCCACCCGGCCGGCCTGGACGTGGCCCGGGTCCGCGGTACCAAGAACCCCAACCTGGCCGCGATCCGCGCGCTGCGGCCCGACCTGGTGCTGGCCAACCAGGAGGAGAACCGGCGGCTCGACGTGGAGCGGCTCCGCGCGGCCGGGGTGCCGGTCTGGGTGACCGACGTGCGGACCCTGGACCAGGCGCTGGCGTCACTGCGCCGGATGTTCACCGCGGCGCTGGGCTGGCCGGTGCCGGGCTGGCTCGATGCCGCCGCGCAGGCCTGGCAGGCGCCCCCGGCCGGCCCGCCCATAGCCGCGGCCATCCCGATCTGGCGTGACCCATGGATGGTGATCGGCTCGGGCACGTTCGCCGGCGACCTGGCCGCCCGGCTCGGCCTGGCCAACATCTACCGTGATCAACCCCGCTACCCCAAAGTCGAGCTGGCTGACCTCCTGGCGCGCGGACCGGAGCTCATCGTGCTGCCCGACGAGCCGTATCCGTTCGGCCCGGACGACGGCCCGGAGATGTTCCCGGCCCACCGGGTGGCCCTGGTCGACGGCCGCAGCCTGACCTGGTACGGCCCATCCCTAGTCACCGCGCGCTCACTTCTCACCGCCCAGCTGGCCGCCGCCCGCGGCTGATTCTCGTCAGCGCGGTGACTTTGCGGTCACCGGTGACCACAAAGTCACCGCACTCCTGAATTC
>DATCUG010000204.1:0-4499 GCA_036567525.1 Streptosporangiaceae bacterium
GCTCCGGTCCCGGCCGGGTCGCTCCCGGTACCGTGCGTGCCTCCGCGGGTGTCCGACCCGCCCGTGCCCGTGCTGCCGGTACTGGTGCCGCTGCCGCCCGAGCCACTACCGCCCCCGGAATGCGGCGGTGGCGGCGGCAGCATGCTCCCGGCGGCCAGCGTCCCGGTCGCTCCGTTGCTGCTGGGCACCGGCACCGCGCCGCTCAGCCCGGCGCCGGCCAGCGCGACGACCGCGACGCAGCCGGTGGCCGCGGCCCAGCTGCCCAGCGTGGCCGGCTGGGCGCGCCAGGCCTCCCTGGTCCGCAGCCGTTTCCAGACCTGGCCCAGCGCACCATGCCGGATCGGTTCCTCGACGAACCGCCAGGACAGCGCGGCCAGCCCGATGCTCGCCGCCACCTGGACGGCCGCCCGGGGCAGGTCTTCGGTGGCGTTGGCCGGGGTGGTCAGCACGATGACCGGGAAGTGCCACAGGTAGATGCCGTAGGACCGGACGCCGATCCAGCGCAGCGGCCGCCAGCCCAGCGCCGCCCCGACCAGGCTGCCCGGGCAGGCCGCCGCGGCCAGCACCCCGGCCGTGGCCACCGACAGCACGACCAGCCCGCCCTGGTAGGTGAACGACGAGTACTGGCCGACCCGCCAGATCATCAGGCCGATGACAGCCAGCCCGGCGATCCCGGCGCCGTCCAGCCCGATCCGCGCCCACCGGGCCGGGTCGGCTGCCCGGCGGCTCGGCCACACCATGGCCAGAGCCGCCCCGGCCAGCAGCCCGCAGGCCCGGGTGTCTGACCCTTCGTAGACCCGGGTCGGGTCGTAGCCGGGGTGATACAGCTTCAGCATCAGCACGGCCGATCCGGCGGCCAGCGCGAGCGTGGGCAGCGCCAGCCAGCGCACCGCGCTGGCCCGGCGGCTGCGCAGGCAGCACACGCCGGCCAGCACCAGCCACGGCCAGACCAGGTAGAACTGCTCCTCAACGGCGAGCGACCAGAGGTGGTCGAACGGTCCAGGCGGGGCGAACCTGGCGAAGTAGGAGCTGTGCGTGGCGATGTAGTACCAGTTGCTCGAATAGGTCGCCGCCGCGGCCACCGCGCCGCGCAGCGCGGCCAGCCGGCTGGGGCTGACCACGGTGGCCCAGGCGGTCACCACGGCCAGCATGACGAACAGCGCGGGCAGCAGCCGGCGGGCCCGGCGGAGCCAGAAGTCCCCCAGGTTCAGCCGGCCCGACGCGACCCACTGCCCGAGCAGCAGGTCGGTGATCAGGTAGCCGCTCAGCGTGAAGAACACCCCGACGCCGAGCATGCCCCCGGGCGCCCAGCCAAACTGCTCGTGATAGGCGATGACAGCCAGCACCGCCAGCGCGCGCAGGCCGTCGAGGCCCGGCATGTAGCGCTGGCCGGAGCGTACTGGTTCCGGCATGGTAGTCCCCCTTGCCGTGACCCGCCCTTGTCCGGCTCCCCCCGTCCGGCAAGGTCGCGGATGTGCGCGGCAGGAATTGCACTACCCAGTGCTACATATTAATTACACATAGTAGTTACCAAAGATTTGGCCGGCTTCGCTCTGCTGCGCTGGCATATCCGGGCATTGGCTGAGATGGACCCGGTCCGGCCATTCGGGCGTTATGACCGGCGATTACCTGATCAGGCAGCCGGCGCTGGACCCGGTGCCCGGGAACGCCCGGGCCAGGGCGCGGGCGATCAGCCGGGCCCGGGCTGCGTACCCGGCCGAGGTGTAGTGGATCCCGTCCGAGATGAACCAGTCGTCCCGGGCCACCGACGCCCAGTCGAAGACCCGCAGGTTCGGGTACTGGTGGCAGGCCTGGGTCAGCGCGGCGTTCCAGCGCAGCATGTTGGACTCAGCCCACGGGCCGGCCTGGTCCAGGGTCTTCACGTTGACCCAGAGCACCGGGGCGCCGTGCGCGACCGACATGAGTTCCTGGATCCGGGCGAGCCGGCTCACGGCCGACCCGACCGACACGTTGGCCGTGTCGTTGGTCCCGAGCGCGACCACCCAGCAGCCGCGGAATCCGGCCGCGGCCATCTGGCGGGCCGTGTCATAGCCATTGACCTGCCCGGGCAGCGCTTCCACCATGGACCGCCCGCCGGAGGCGTTGATCCAGGCGTGCCGGACCCCCACGCCGGCGTACTGGGCGGCCAGCCGCTGCGCCGGGTTGGGCAGGTAACCGGCCGACACCATGCCGACCGAGGTCGAGTCGCCGATGTGCGCCACCGCCCGGCACGACGTCCGCAGCCGGTGCCCAGCCGCCGTGCTATTAGCCGCCAGCTTCGCGCCCACCCGGCCGCTGGCCGCCGCCCGCCCGGTCCGGTCCGGTCCCACGGGTGCCACTGGCCCGGGCTGGCTGGTCCGCCCGCGACCAGGTGCCCGCGGTCCGCCCGCTGCCTGGCCCGGCCTCCTGCTGCCCGGCCGCCCGCTGGCCCGCCGCCTGCTGGGCCGGGCGCGGACCCGGCTGCGCTCCGGTACTGGTCGCGGACACCATCCCGGCCGCCCCAATGCCGCCGATAACCAGCGCGAGCGCCACCGCAGTCACCGCCCCAGGAACCCACCCCGGGCTCCGGCGCGCCGCTTGCCACCATCGGAAAAATCGGACACGAGAGAACATTCGCCCGAGAGTACTCAAGAGAATCAGCCCAGACACCCCAAACAGGACGAAGTAAGCATGAACGGGCATGTTTCTCCGGCTGGCCAGGCACGGCTTGCCGTACGTGGGTCTGGCATGTACTTTCCTAATGGAAAGCACATGCCAGAGGAGCCTGAATGCGCGATGTGGCACGAGACCCGGCAGCGCTGGAGCGGCTGCGGGTGCAGCGGGGGCGGCTGGCGGACCGGATGCGGTTGCCGTGGTGGTACCTGTCCGGTGTCGCCATCTTGTGGGCACTGGCCTTCGCGGGCCCGTTCAGCTCGCGGTACTTTCCCCAGGTGCCCACCTGGCCCATCGCGCTCGCCGCAGTGGCGGTGGCCTGCCTGCTGCAGTGGGGCCTGACCCGGGCCACCGGCATAAAGCTGCCGTTCCGGAACTTCCGCTATCGCCCGGGCCGGCCGGTAGGGATCGCGATCCTCGTGGTGTGGTTCGCCGCCGCCGAGACTGAGTTCCTCCTGATCCGCCGCGACCTGCTGGTGGCCGCGATCGCAGTCGCGGCCCTCGGGGTCGTGGCCGAGCTGGCCTGCCTGCAGGCCGCGCTGCGGATTACCCGCCGGGAGCTGCGAGGCGGCGGAGGGGCGGCGTGACCGCCAAGCCGGACCCGCTCATTCACCCGATTACCCGGTTGTCGATCTGCGGGCTGCTGGCGGCCGGCGCCGACTGGGTCGAGTTCGCCGCGCTGCGTGATGCGGCCGGGATCAGCGACTCGGTGCTGTCGAAACAGTCCCGGGTGCTCGAAGACGCGGGGTACCTGCAAGTCCGCAAGGGCGCGGTCGGCCGCCGGCCACGCACCTGGTTCCGGCTCACCGCGAAAGGCCGCCAGGCGGTGCAGGGTCATCTGGCCTGGCTGGCCCAGCTGGAGGAGGCGGTCTCCGCCAGCACCCGGGATGTGCAGCAGGCGAGTCCCCGCCCTGGTGATCGCGACCAACCGCGCCGCGTACTGCCGCCTCTGCTGGACAGCAGCTGAGCTGGTTGGGTTACTGGCGGGACGCGGGCTGGGCTACAGGTCGCGGTGGAAGACGACGAGTTCGCGGCCGGGGCCGTTGTAGTCGGGTACTGGGTCGCTGACGGTGAAACCCATCGCCTGGTGGAACCGGATCGAGGTGGCGTTGCCGGACGCGGTGACCGCGCTGACCGTGGTCCGGCCGGCTGCCCGGGCCAGCGCGAAGAACTCGTCGTAGAGCAGGTTGGCCAGCCGCTGGCGGCGCTGCTCCGGGGCCACGCCGACGAAGTGGATGTAGGCCCGCTGCCGGTCGGCCGGCGACAGGATGCCGACCAGGAAGGCCACCGGGCCGCTGGGCCCGTCCACGACCAGGCTGGTCTGGTGGAACAGGTCCAGGAACAGCCGGGGCAGCGCGGACAGCACCGGACGGCCCCACCATTCGTCGATGGCCGCGGCAATGGCGTCGTAGTCGCCTGGCTGCGCGGCCCGCGGCCGGTACTCAGTCACCTGATTCGCGCTCGCGCCGGCGCTCAGCCCGCTTCAGCAGCACGAGCGTCAGCACGATGAAGACAATGAGCGCGCCCGAGATCAGCCAATCGCCCATAGCCGCCCCTTCATCCGGATGCCCGGATACTAGCAATCACCGCGAACCGCCCGGCGCGGCCGCAGCGGCGGGCGCCGGGCTGGTCCACAGGCTGGCCCGGTCCAGCAGCGGCGCGGTGCACGGCGGGCCCGCCGCCACCTGCACCGCGGGCAGGCCGGCCGCGGGCACGCTGACGATCATGGCGGAACGGGTCCCGTACCGCTCGGTGTGCACGCAGGCGGCGGAAATTTCGGCGGGCCGGGGCAGGCCGCCCGGCCCGGCTGGCTGCGGTCCGGCGGCCGGCTGATGATCGCGCAGCAC
>DATCUG010000205.1:0-5101 GCA_036567525.1 Streptosporangiaceae bacterium
AAACGACCGCGAGGTCTACTACGCCGCCGACCGCCCCTACGGCCTCATCGAAGGCACCGTGCTAGCCGACGACGCCCCCGACCCCGGCCCCGCCTGGGACTAAGGCGTTAGCGCGGTGAGTTAGTGGTCGCCGGTGACCGCAAACTCACCGCGCTGATGAAAGGCACCGCGTACGGCCGGGCGAAATCGGGGTGCGGCCGTTGGGGGGCGGCTGGGATCATGCGCCGTGTGGCGGATGAGGACTCCTGGTACGAGGTGCCGGTGCTGGCCGGGCGGCTGATCCGGCTGGAGCCGCTGGCTATGGAACACGCGCCGGGCTATCTGGCCGCGGCCGGCACCGGGGAGGCAGCGGCCGAGGTGTTCCGCTGGCTGAGCCCGCCGGGTGGCGCGCTGGCCGAGCCGGTGACCGTGGCCGACGCGGCCGGGCAGATCGAAGCCGCGCTGGCCGCCCGGGACCGCCGGACCCGGCTGCCGTTCGCCCAGTTCGACGCCGTCACCGGGGAGTTCGCCGGGACCACGTCGTACTACGAGGTGAACCCGGTGCAGCGCGCCCTGGGCATCGGGCACACCTGGCTCGGCCAGCGCTGGTGGCGTACCGGGCACAACACCGAGGCCAAGCTGCTCCTGCTGAGCCACGCGTTCGAGACACTGGGCGCGGTCCGGGTGGTGTTCCACACCGACCTCCGCAACACCCGGTCGCAGGCCGCGATCGAGCGGCTGGGCGCGGTGCGCGAGGGGGTGCTGCGCAAGCACCGGAGGCGCTGGGACGGCAGCTGGCGGGACACCGTGCAGTACGCGATGGTGGACGACGAGTGGCCCGCGGCCAAGGCTGCCCTGGCAGCCTGCCTGGCTGCCCGCCTGGCTGCCGGACCAGGCCGTTTGGGCTGAGCCGTCTGGACCGCAAAGTCAGGGATGACGGCTCTGGGGGGTGTCAGACGCAGCTGAGACGCTGACGTCATGACTGCCAGCCACCCAGCCACCCAGCGCACTGTCCCCGGCTCCGAGCGGGCCACCGGTGTGATCGACTGGCCAGCCGTGCGGCTGGCCAACCGGTCCTGCTGCTGCATCGCGCGGCCCTCCGTGGTCATCGTGCTGCAGCCGACCCAGGACCGGCCGCACCCGACCGAAGTGCTGCTGTGCGGCCACCACTTCGAGCATTCCCGGTCCACGCTGCTGGCCAGCCGGGCGCTGGCGTTCAGCCTGGACGGGGAGCACCTGACCATCTCGGCCCCCCGGTCCGCCGGGGTAGATGCGGCCGCCGTCGCCTGACTGTTGTTATCATGGTACATTGGTACCATGCTGAACCAATATGAGCCGGGCCCGGCGCAGCATCGACGCCGGGTCCGCTGCGCTGGCACGGTCCGGCTGCCGCCCGGCATCGCGGCGCCACTCGACCTGTTCACGCCGGAGGGCGAGCGGGCCTGGGCAGCGGGCTGGGATCCCAGTTACCCGGCGCCGGCCGGGGACGGCAGCGAGCCCGGCACGGTGTTCCTGACCGGGCACGGCCCGCACCCGGGGACCTGGATCGTGGCCAGCCGGGAACCGGGCCGGTCCATCCGGTACAGCCGGGTCATCGCGGGCCAGGACGCCGGGACCGTCACCGTCACCCTGGACAGCAGCGACCCAGCCAGCGGAACCCAGGTCACGGTCAGCTATGACCTGACCGCCCTGTCCGAGCCAGGCGCCGCCCACCTGGCCGAGTTCGCCGCCAGCTACCCGCAGTTCCTGGCCTCCTGGGAGCAAGAAATCGCAGCCGCCCTGCGCTGATCCACTAAGCGTTGAGGAACGCGAGCACGGCCAGGACGCGACGGTTGTCGTCTTCTGACGGGGCCAGGTTGAGCTTGGTGAAGATGCTGGTGGTGTGCTTACTGACGGCTTTCTCGGTGACGAACAGCCGCTGCGCGATGGCCGCGTTGGAGCGCCCCTCGGCCATCAGCGCCAGCACCTCCCGCTCCCGGCCGGACAGCCGGGTGATCGGCCCGTCGAACGACCGGCGGCCGAGCAGCTTGGACACCACCTCGGGATCCATGACCGTGCCGCCCGCCGCCACGGTGCGGATCGCGTCCACGAACTGGTCGTCGTTGAACACCCGGTCCTTGAGCAGGTAGCCGACCCCGCCCGCCTGGTCGGCCAGCATCTCGCGGGCGTAGAGCTGCTCCACGTACTGGGACAGCAGCAGCACCGGGAGCCCGGGCACCTGCCGCCGCGCGGCCAGCGCGGCCTGCAGCCCGTCATCCGCGAACGAGGGCGGCAGCCGGACATCGACCACGGCGACATCCGGCCGTTCGGCCAGCAGCGCGGACAGCAGCCCGGGCGCGCTGTCCACCGCGGCGGCTATCTCGAAGTCATGCGCGGCGAGCAGCCGGGTCAGCCCGTCCCTCAGCAGGAACAGGTCTTCGGCGACGACAACGCGCACGGCACCTCCATGACAACCATGGTCGGTCCGCCTGGCGGGCTGTTCACGGCCAGGATGCCGTCGAAGGTACCAAGCCGCCGCTCGATGCCCTGCAGCCCGGTTCCGTTCGCCGGGTCGGCGCAGCCCACGCCGTCGTCGGACACCTCGATGCGCAGCACGCCGTCGGTGTGCCGGATGCGCAGCTGCACCTGCCGCGCGCCGGAGTGCTTGACCGCGTTGGCCAGCACCTCGGCGATGGCGAAGTAGCAGGCCGACTCGACCGGCGCGGACAGCCGCCCGGGCAGGTCGATGTCCAGCACCACCGGCAGCGGGTTGTCCAGCGCCAGTGCGCGCACCGCATGCCCGAGACCGCGGTCGGCCAGCACCGGCGGGCAGATGCCGCGGATCAGGTCGCGCAGGTCGTTCAGCGCCCGGACCGACGTCTCCCGGGCCTCGGCCACCAGGGCCAGGGCGGCTTCCGGGCTGGCCGGCAGCATCCGCTCCACCGCCCGCAGGTTCATGCCCAGGGCGACCAGCCGGGCCTGCGCCCCGTCGTGCAGGTCGCGCTCGATCCGGCGCAGTTCGGAGGCGGCGTTGTCCAGCGCGTGGTCCCGGGTTTCGGTCAGCCGCTGCACCCGGCCTTCCAGCTCCAGGTTGGGTTCCGGCGCGGCCAGCAGCCGGCCGTGCTTAACCACCGTACGCGGGAACAGCCAGGCGGCCATGGCCAGGAACGCGCTGGCCTCGGCGCCGGCCAGCACCGCGAGCTGCCGGCTGCTGACCTCGACGAAGCCATAGAGCTGCGGCTGCCGGGCCAGCACGACGATCGGCGCCGACTCCCAGCGGGCGGTGAGCACGAAGCCATACAGGGCGAATACGGTCAGCAGGACCGGGACCAGGTCAGCCGCGATCCGCGGCCAGCGCAGGGTGATGATGGCCGCCGCGGCGATCAGCCCGAGCGTCACCGGGTTCGCGCCGAAGATGGTCAGGCCGAGGACGGTGGTGGGGACCAGGAGAATGCCCCAGCGAATCTCCTGCATCCGCCGCCGCAGGTAGGGCAGCAGCCCGGGGGTGCGCTGCCGGAACTCGGCCAGCGTGCGCGGGGCCAGCCACAAGCCGAGCGCGATGAGCAGCAGCGCCACCGGCACCAGCCGCCCGGCCCAGGGCGACGGCTGCGCCGGGACCGGGGTGATAACCCCCACCTTGCGCGGCGTCATCCACAGCGTCATGTCCGGCCGGGCGCCCTTGCCCAGGTAGCTGAACCCCGGACCGTTGCTGACCGGCTGCCGCTGGATCCGCTTGCCCGGGGGCAGCTTGATGTTCGGCCGCTTGACCGCCTTCCTGTTGGCCAGGACCTGCTTCCGGATGGCCGCCGCCTTGGCCCGCGCGCGGGCCGCGTTGAGCTGCGCGTAGGCGGCCTGGGCCTGCGCCTGGGCCAGCCGCGCGGCCGGCGGCGGCACATGGCCGGCCGGGCTGATCGTTTCGCCGGGCATCGCGCCGAACCCGCCCACGGCCACCGGGAAGGCTACTACCTGCGGCCCAGCCGGGGTCTTTATCACCCAATTACCTTTGGCCGGCCCGACCGCGTTCACCTGAAGCACGCTGATCGCCGACCGCACCCAGTTGCCCGACGGGCCGGTCACGGTGGCCGCCAGGACCAGCCCGGCGATACCCACCGCCACCATGATCACCGGCAGCAGGGCCGCCGCCACCACCGGCCACCAGAACGCGACGGCCAGCGCCAGCAGGAACGCCAGCACGGTCCAGACGTGCACCCCGAACAGGGCCAGCGAGACCGCGGTCACCGGGATGAGCAGCAAGCCCAGGCCGAATCGCCGCAGTATCTGAGAGACCGTCCGGTAGAAGAGCTTCAGCAGCAACCACATGCCACCATCGTGGCCCCGGGCAGGGTGGTGACGCTATGGACTGGCGTCTAGTTCCCAGGTGGGCCTGGGCCTACCCCGGCGGCCTGCGGCGGCCCGCCACCCAGGCGATCACCGCCCCCGCGACCAGGACAAACACTCCGTACACCCCAAGCGGCGCGGCCGCCGCGGGCCCGAACGCGGTAGCCGCGATCCCGGCGGCCACGGCGAAGTCGCGCAGCGCCACCGGCAGCAGCACGGCCACCCCGCGGCCGGCCGGCAGCCGCACCGAGAGCAGCCCGCCGAGCAGCGCCGACCCGGCCAGGAACGCGGCCAGCGCGGCGATCACCCGCAGGTAGCTGGTGTCCAGCCGGATCTGGCTGGCCACCTGCCAGAGCAGCACGAGCAGCGCCACCACGGTGCCGATCCGGATGGCCGCATCGGCCGGTGCGCCCGGCACCCACCTGGCGCGCAGCCCGAGCCCGGCCGCCAGCGGCAGCGCCACCACGACCAGCAGCGTGCCCAGCAGTGCGGCGGCCGGCACCGTGACAGCGGCGCCGGCCAGGGCCAGCACCGGGCCCGCGGCCAGCACGGTGACCAGGGTGGACGCGGCCAGGATGACCGCGGACACGGCCGCCTCGCCGCCCGCCAGCAGGCACAGCGCCACCGTGGCCACCTCGGCCGGCGCGACGCCGGCCGTCTGCATGCCGGAGCGCAGCACCGGGTCGCCGATCAGCCGGCTGGCCGCCCAGGCCAGCGCGGGCAGGGCCACGCTGCTGACGGCCAGCGCCACCGCGACCCGCGGCCACGCGGTGCGCACCGCGGCCAGGTCGGCCAGCCGCAGCGA
>DATCUG010000206.1:0-3501 GCA_036567525.1 Streptosporangiaceae bacterium
CGCCGCCGCTGGTGACCCGGCTAGCGTGCTCCGCGATGACGTGCTGGCCGGCCCGTTCGGCGCCGGGCTGCATGTGCTGACTACCCCTGGCGGTGATCGCGTGGTGACGTCACGAAGAACCAGCCACCGAACGCCAGAGCCCGGCTGATCGGCCCGGGCCGCAGCCGGGCCCGCGGCTGGCCGGCGGTCAGGCGGCGGTGGACTCCGGCAGGTAGGCCGCCCACTGCGGATCGCCGTCGTGGGCCGCGCCGATCAGCCGCCAGTGCGCGCCCCGCGGCGCGACCGGCACCCGGTTCATGGTCCAGCCGAGTTCCTCGATCAGCCGGTCGGCCTTGCTGTGGTTGCACCGCATGCAGGAGGCTACGCAGTTCTCCCAGACGTGCCCGCCGCCGCGGCTGCGCGGGATGACGTGATCGATGGTCTCGGCCTTCCGGCCGCAGTAGGCGCACAGGTAGTTGTCCCGGCGCATCAGCGCACCGCGGGTCAGCGGCACCCGGCTGCGGTGTGGAATGCGCACGTACCGGCGCAGCCTGATGACCGAAGGAGTGACGATGACGACCGAGGAGGAGCGCAACAAGGCACCCTCCGAATCGTCATGCACGACTTCGGCCTTCTCGCCCAGCACCAGGCACACGGCACGGTGCAGGCCAACCGTGGTCAGCGGCTCATACGTCACGTTGAGCAGCAGCACCCGTCGCACACGCGCCTCCTGCCTGATGCGGTAGGCGAGCACCGTGTGCCAGGTAAGCACAGAGTGCCGTGGCCAAGGACAGCGTAACCGGCCGGCCCCGGCTGGACATAACGTCGGCGCGCCTGCCAGGTAAAAAGACCGATGAACGGAAACCGTCTGGATGACGCCGCCACGGGCCGGGGCGGCAAAACGATCGCTTAGAGTGCGGCTCATGACTGAATCCGGCCCGCCCGCACCGTCCGTCTCCGCGCCCGCCCCGGGATACCCGCCCGCCGAGCGCCTCGATCTCACCGAGAACCTGCTCGGCTATCAGGTGGCCGACCCGTACCGCTGGCTGGAGGACCCGGCCAGCCAGCAGACCAAGGACTGGCTGGCCGCCCAGGACGAGCTGTGGCTCAGCCACGCCGCGGAGCTGCCCGCCCGGGCCGCGCTGGCCAGCCGGATCGAGCAGCTGATGGCGGCCGGGTTCGTCGGCACCCCGGTCTGGCGCGGCGAGCGCCAGTTCTTCCTGCGCCGGCTGCCCGGCCAGGAGCATGGGGTGCTGCTGACCGCCGCTCCCGGGGAACCGGAGCGGGTGCTCATCGACCCGATGGCCATCGATCCGGCCGGGCTGACCACGCTGGACTCGTGGCAGCCGGACAAGGAGGGGCGGCTGCTGGCCTACCAGCTGTCCGCGGCCGGGGACGAGGAGTCGGTGCTGCGGGTGCTGGACGTCGCCACCGGCTCGGCGGTGGACGGCCCGATCAGCCGGACCCGGTACTCCCCGGTCGCCTGGCTGCCCGGCGGGGCCGCGTTCTACTACGTGCGCAAGCTCCCCCCGGATCAGGTTCGCCGCGGCGAGGAGCAGTTCCACCGCCGGGTCTACCTGCACACGGTCGGCACCCCGGACGAGTCGGACGTGCTGATCTTCGGCGCGGGCCTGGACAAGACAAACTACTACAGCGTCTCGGTCAGCCGGGACGGCCGCTGGCTGAGCATCGGCGCTTCGCAGGGCACCGCGCCGCGCAACGACCTGTGGCTGGCCGACCTGGCCGGCACCGGGCCGGCCGCGCCCGAGCTGCGGGTGGTGCAGCAGGGGGTGGACGCACGGACCGGTGTGCACGTCGGCCGGGACGGCCGCCTGTACGTCTTCACCGACGCGGGCGCGCCGCGCGGCCGGCTGGCGGTGGCTGACCCGGCCGCACCGGAAGCGCGGAACTGGCGCGACCTGATCAGCGAGGACCCCGCCGCGATCCTGAGCGACTACGCCATCCTGGACGGCCCCGGCCTAGCCCAGCCGGTGCTGCTCGTCTCATGGACCCGGCACGCGATCAGCGAGCTGACCGTGCACGACCTGGCCACCGGGGAGCAGACCGGCACGGTGACGCTGCCCGGCGCTGGGGCCGATGGCACCGGCCCGGGCACCGGCCGGCTGGGCACCACCGGCGGGATCAGCGAGCGGCCCGAGGGCGGCCACGAAGCCTGGTTCGGCTACACCGACAACACCACGCCGCTGATGATCTACCACTACGACGCGCGGGACGGATCGGTCCAGGTCTGGGCCACCGCGCCCGGCGCGGTGCAGGTCCCGGACGTCCATACCCGGCAGGTCACCTTCGCCTCGAAGGACGGCACCGAGGTCCGCATGCTGGTGATCAGCCAGGACGCGGGCGGCACCGGCCCGGCCCAGCCTAGGCCCACCATCCTGTACGGCTACGGCGGGTTCGATATCAGCATGTCGCCGGCCTACTCGGCGTCAATCCTGGCCTGGGTGGAAGCCGGCGGGGTGTACGCCATCGCCGGGCTGCGCGGCGGCGGTGAGGAAGGCGAGGAGTGGCACCGGGCCGGCATGCGGGAGCACAAGCAGAACGTGTTCGACGACTTCCACGCCGCCGCGGCCGCGCTCATCTCCGGTGGCTGGACCACGGCCGGCCAGCTGGGCATCTCCGGCGGCTCCAACGGCGGCCTGCTGGTCGGCGCGGCCGTCACCCAGTGGCCGGAGCAGTTCGCCGCGGCGACCTGCTCCGCACCGCTGCTCGACATGGTCCGGTACGAGCGGTTCGGCCTCGGCCAGACCTGGAACGACGAGTACGGCACCGCGGCGAAAGCGGACGAGCTGGGCTGGCTGCTCGGCTACTCCCCCTACCACCACGTCCAGCCGGGAACCGGCTACCCGGCCACGCTGTTCACCGTGTTCGACAACGACACCCGGGTGGATCCGGTGCACGCCCGCAAGATGTGCGCGGCCATGCAGTACGCCACCTCGGCCCGCTGGCCGGACCGGCCGGTCGTGCTGCGCCGGGAAGCGGAGGTGGGCCACGGCGCCCGCGGTGTCAGCCGGTCCATCACGCTGTCCGCGGACACCCTGGCCTTCCTGGCCTTTCACACCGGCCTTAGCTGGTGACCAGGGCCTCCCGGTAGTCGCGCAGGGCCGGGAAGTCGCCGTGCCTGGCCGCCACCGTCTCGCCCAGCGAGTACGCGGCGCGCAGCACCAGCCCGGGCCGGTGCTGGCTGGGCAGCCGGGCCAGCGTTTCCCGGCTCAGCCGCAGCGCCTCCTCCGGCTCGCCGGCCGACAGCCGGCACCGGGCCTGGCCCAGCGTGACCAGCGACCGGTCCAGGAACTCGGCCGGTGAGTACAGCCGCAGCGCCTGCCCGAACGCGTCGTCCGCCCCCCGGTAGTCGCCCAGGGTGACCAGCGCGTCGCCGGAGTGGAACAGCAGCTGGCGCTCGGTGTAACCGAACGCGGTGCCGCGCCGCTCCTCGGCGGGCAGCCCGTCCAGCGCCGCCTGGGCCTGTTCCAGCGCCGCGTTGACCCGGCACACCGCTCCGCT
>DATCUG010000207.1:0-7023 GCA_036567525.1 Streptosporangiaceae bacterium
CAGGTAGTTCATCCGGTACAGCCGCCGGCAGGCCAGCCAGGTGGTCAGCCGGGTCGGGGTACACGGATACAGGCGGCGCGGCATCCCGGCCAGGCCAAGTTGCTCCCCGTGCAGCATGCCGCTCAGTCCGGATCGTCGGCGGCGGCCAGCACCGGGCCCGCCGTCACCCAGGAATCGAACCGCTTGGTCGCCGCCGCCACCGTGGTCTCCTCGCCGTGCCCGGTCAGCACCCGGGTCGCCGCGTCCAGCGTGAGCAGGTGCTCGCCGATCGCGCTGAGCTGGGCCGGGAAGTCCGGGAACTCACCCTGGTGCGGCGCCGGGCCGCGGGCCAGCAGGCAGTCCCCGGAGAACACCGCCTCGAGTTCCTCGCTGTACAGGCAGACCGACCCTGGGGTGTGCCCCGGGGCGTGGATCACCTCCAGCGAGACGTCGGCGACCTCGAAGATCCCGCCGTCCTCCATCTCGATCTCCGGGTCGTCGCCGGCCTTCGCGCTGCGCCACTGCAGCCGGTCCCGGGGATGCAGCGCAATCGGGGCCTCGTCCCGCCCGGCCACCTCGACCGCCGCCGCGACATGCGAGGCGTGCCCGTGGGTGCAGATCACCGCGAGGATCTCGCGCTCGCCGACCGCGTCCAGCACCGGGCCGGCCTCGGTGCCCGGGTCGATGACGATGACCTCCTCGTCATCACCCACGATCCAGGTATTGCCGTCCGGCGCACCGTCGCTGCCTGGCGAGGTGACCTGTTCTATCCGCGCGTCCATGCCAGCTCTGCCTCTCCGCGTTCGTCGGGACCCATTATGGCTGCGCCGCCCGACGGTTATGGCCCGGAAGTCCGGGCCATCAGCTGTTCGAACACGGCCGGGCTGGTCGTCTCGCAGCCCAGCCGGTGCCCGGTCAGGCTGCCATGATCGTCGCTGCCGCCGGTGGTCAGCAGGCCCAGGCGGACCGCCAGCTCACGCAGCCGCGCCCGCTCGGCCGGGCCGTGATCCGGGTGGTCTACTTCCAGGCCGGCCAGCCCGGCCGCGGCCAGCTCGGCGATGGCCGAGTCGGGGATCCGCCAGCCCCGGGTCAGCGCGCCCGGGTGGGCCAGCACCACGGCGCCCCCGCTGTCCCGGACCAGCGCGATGGCCCGGGCCGGGGGCAGCGCGTACCGGCTCACGTAGGCCCGGCCGCCCGGCCCGATCCAGTCCGGGCTGAACGCCTCGGCCGGCTCGCCGATCGCCCCGGCGGCCACCATGGCCCGGGCGATATGCGGCCGGCCCACGCTGCCCCCGGCGGCCAGCGCGGCCACCTGGTCCCAGCTGATGTGCACGCCGAGCTCACGCAGCCGGGCCACCATGGCCTGGCCGCGGCGCACCCGGTCGTCCCGGATGGCCGCCGTCTCGGCGGCCAGTTCCGGGTTCATCCCGGCCGGCAGATAGCTGAGCAGGTGCACGCTGTGCCCGTCCAGCCGGGAGGACAGCTCCATGCCGCTGACCAGGGTCAGCCCGGGCGGCAGCGCGGCCTGGGCCGAGTCCAGGCCGGCCAGCGTGTCGTGGTCGGTCAGCGCCAGCACGTCGACGCCGGCCGCGCGGGCCCGCGCCGCCACCTCGGCGGGCGGGTCAGTGCCGTCCGAGGCGGCCGAGTGGGAGTGCAGATCGATGCGCACGAGGGCTCATGCTACGGCTCATCCCTTAACCCAGGCAGCCGCGGGGACTTCGCGCCGAACGGAAGATCGAGATCCTGGCCCGGATCGCGCAGATCGCGCAGGGTCAGGGTTTCCAGCAGCAGGACGCCGGCCGTGTCCGGCCACAGGATGATCCACAGCCAGTTGCCGAGCACCTCGCCGGCGAACGCCGCGGCGCCCGGCACCTCCACGTGCCACAGCGGGAACTCGTGCAAGCCGAACTGGACCAGCGCGTGCGGCGACCCGGTGGCGAATCCCTCGCCCGGATCGGGGCCGGTCAGCCCGGCCAGGCCGGCGCCCAGGCCGAGCCCGGGTTCCTCGGAGACGAGCAGCATCTCGCCCGGCCCGCCGACCGGGTTGGGCCCGGACAGTGCGACCACGCAGCCACGGGTTCCGCTGCGGTCATCGCCGGCCCCGGTGAACCCGGTGACCAGCCAGCCGAGCGGGATCGGCCAGGGCAGCCAGACCGGCACCCGGGCCGCCTTGCGCAGGGCCTGCAGCCCGCCCGGCGACGGGGTGCGGGTCATCCGGAGCGGCTGGACCGCGCCATGTAGCGCACACTGCCATGCGCTGTGCCAGGCGCTCGGCTCGCTCAGCGCACCCTGGCAGCGCGGGCAGACCGGATCCTTCATCATGTGTACCGACGGTGATCTCCGGCAGCGCTCACGTCAAGCACCACCACCTGCATACTTGCACGGTGGGTGAGGAACCGGGGCAGCAGCGGCGGATCCCCTGCGTGGGGGCGATCATCAAGGACCCCGGCGGGCGGCTGCTGCTGATCAAACGTGGTCACGCCCCGCAGGCGGGCCGGTGGTCACTGCCCGGCGGCCGGGTCGAGCCGGGGGAGACCGACCAGCAAGCGGTGATCCGGGAGATTCGCGAGGAAACCGGGCTGGAAATACGCTGCGACCGGCTAGTTGGTAGCGTTCAGCGCCTATTGCCGCCGGATGCGGTGCTGGACATTCACGATTATGCCGCCACGGTCACCGGGGGCAGGCTCAGCGCGGGCGACGATGCCGCCGACGTGCGCTGGGTCAGCCCGGCCGAGCTGGGCAGCCTACCCCTGACCAGCGGGCTGGCCGAGACGCTGGCCGGCTGGGGGGTGCTCGGCTGAGCCGGGGCCGGCGGCGCCGCCGCGGGCCAGCCCGGCCGCCCGGCCCTTGGCCGCGGTGACCATGGCCAGCTTGCGCGACGCCTCGTCGATCATCTCGTCGCCCAGCATGACCGCGCCGCGGTGCGCCGTTTCGGTGGCCTCCGCGTAAGCGTCCAGGATCTGCTCGGCCCGGTCATAGCTGTCCTGGTCCGGGGAGAAGGCCTGGTTGACCACGTCGACCTGGGCCGGGTGCAGCACCCATTTCCCGTCGTAGCCGAGCGCGGCCGCGCTGGCCGCGCCGCGGCGCAGGCCGTCCAGGTCATGGATGGCCAGGTGCGGCCCGTCGATAGCGGCCAGCCCGCGGCTGCGCGCGGCGACCAGGATCCGCATCCGCGGGTAGTGGTACGCGTCACCGCCGGTGTAGCCGTCCGGCTCGGCGCCCACCTGGAGCGAGCGCATGCCGATGCTGGCCATGAAGTCGGCCGGGCCGAACACCAGCGCCTCCAGCCGCCCGGACGCGGCCGCGATGCGGTCCACTTGGGCCAGCCCGCTGGCCTCCTCGATCTGCGCCTCGATGCCGATCCGGCCCAGGTCCAGGCCGGTGGCCTGCTCGACCTGGCCGAGCAGCAGGTCGAGCCAGCGGACGTGGTCCGGCGCCGCCACCTTGGGCAGCACGATCACGTCCAGGCTGGCCCCGGCCGCCTCGACCACCTCGATCACATCCCGGTAGGCCCAGGGGGTGGTCACGTCGTTGATCCGCACCGCGCGGGTCTTGCTCCCCCAGCCGCCTGCGTTCAGCGCGGCGGCCACCGCGCGCCGGGCTTCCGGCTTGGCCGCCGGGGCCACCGCGTCCTCCAGGTCGAGGAAGACCTCGTCCACGGCCAGGCCGCGGGCCTTGGCCAGGAAACGCTCGCTGCTGCCGGGCACGGCCAGGCAGGTCCGGCGCGGGCGGTACGGCGGCGTCATGGGCACGGCCTCCTGATCGTCAATTCCGCTGATCGTCAGCCCGGCTGATCGTCTGGGTCGGCTGATCGTCCGGGCCGGCTGATCATCGGGTCTGTGGGACTCTGATCCGGTGGCGGAAAACCAGCCGGAGGCGGATCGGCTCGCCCTCATCGCGGAGGCTACCAAGCGGGCCGGGCTGATCTGGATCACGGTGCCGGGCGGCCGGGCCCGGCCCGCCTGGCACATCTGGCGGGATGCGGCCTACGTGCTGACCGGCCCGGGCGAGCAGGACGTGCCCGGGCTCGCCACGGCCAGCCAGGTCACGGTCGAGGTGCCGAGCAAGGACACCGGCGGCGGCCTGGTTGGCTGGACCGCGCGGGTGAGCCGGGTGGAGGCAGGTTCCGCGGAATGGTCAGCCATCATCGGCGCGCTGCTGGCCGGGCGGCTGAACGAACCGGCACCCTCCCCCGCGCAGCACTGGGCGGAGCAGGGAAATGTCTACCGCCTCACCCCCGGCCAGCAGACAGCGAGCTGACCAGGCCCGGCAGGCGCTGGGCGCGGACCGCGTTCGACGCTACCTCCGACGCTTCGTAGCATTGAGGGCATGGCAACGCCCACTGTTTCCGCACCGCCCACGCCTGAGCAGGTCACCCAGGCGCTGGCCGGGGTCATCGACCCCGAGATCCGCCGCCCGATCACCGAACTCGGCATGGTGAAAGCCGTCGAGGTCGGCGCGGACGGCGTGGTCCGGGTGGATGTCTACCTGACGGTGGCCGGCTGCCCGCTGCGGGACACCATCACCCGGGACGTGACCACCGCGGTCAGCAAGCTGCCCGGGGTGTCCCGGGTCCGGGTGGAGCTGGACGTGATGAGCGAGGAGCAGCGCCGGGAACTCCAGGGCAGGCTGCGTGGCGGCCGGCCGGAGAAGGAGATCCCGTTCGCCCAGCCCACGTCCCTGACCAAGGTGTACGCCGTGGCCAGCGGCAAGGGCGGGGTCGGCAAGTCCTCGGTCACGGTGAACCTGGCCGCCGCCCTGGCCGCGGCCGGTCAGAAGGTGGGCGTACTCGACGCGGACATCTATGGCCACTCGGTGCCCCGGATGCTGGGCGTCACCGGGCAGCCCACCCAGGTCGAGCAGATGATCATGCCCCCGGTCGCGTATGACGTGAAGGTGATCTCCATCGGGATGTTCACCAAGGGCAACTCGCCGGTGGTGTGGCGCGGGCCGATGCTGCACCGGGCGGTCCAGCAGTTCCTGGCCGACGTGTACTGGGGCGATCTCGACGTACTGCTGATGGACCTGCCGCCGGGCACCGGTGACGTGGCCATCTCAGTCGCCCAGCTCATCCCCACCGCGGAGCTGCTGGTGGTAACCACCCCGCAGCTGGCCTCCTCGGAGGTGGCCGAGCGGGCCGGGGCCATCTCGGTGCAGACCCATCAGCGGATCACCGGGGTGATCGAGAACATGTCCGCGCTGGCCTGCCCGCACTGCGGTGAGCCGGTGGAGGTGTTCGGCTCGGGTGGCGGCCAGGCCGTAGCCGACGCGCTGACCAGGGTGACCGGGGCCACCGTGCCGCTGCTCGGCCAGGTGCCGATCGACGTGCGGCTGCGCGAGGGCGGCGACCGGGGCGTGCCGCTGGTGCTCAGCGACCCCGGGGCGGCGGCCGCGCAGCAGCTATCCGGGATCGCCAATGGCCTGGTCAGCCAGGCTCGTGGACTGGCCGGGCGGCGGCTAGGGCTGACCCCGGCCTAGCGCGGGTGGCGTAGCCGGGGCTCAGGTGGCCTCGGTGTCGAACGGCGGGGGCAGCTCCTCACGGGCCATCGTGGCGGTGGCCCGCCGGTCGGCCGCGTACTCCACCGGATCCGCCGCGGCCGCCGCGGCCGCAGCGGCGCTGCCGTCCATCTCGTCCTCGAACAGGTGCTTGCGGACGAAGTTGCCCGGGTGCAGGTCCCGCACGTCGAAGTCAGCGAACTCGGGCCCCAGCCCTTCCCGGATGTCCCGGGTGGCGCCATCCGCCAGCCGGCGCAGTTCGCGCAGGGTGCTCCCGGCTTGCCGGGCAATCTTCGGTAGCTGGTCCGGGCCGAACACCACGATGGCGATCACGGCCAGCACCAGGATCTTGCCAAAGGACAGGTCGAGGAACACGTCACTTCTCCACGCCAGGTGCGCCACCGCGGCGGCGCGCACGGTCTGGGTTCAACTGTAACCCCCACGTCGTGCCTGCGCTGCCCCCCAACCGGCGCGCGCCGGGCGGGCCCGGTCAGTGGAACGGGTTGAGCCAGGAGGCGAGCCGGTGCAGGCCGCGGTCCATCCGGCCGAAGAAACCGGCCTTCCCGGTGTGCGGCAGCGCGGTGACCGCCTCATCCACGGTCTGGGCCGGGGCGTCGGCGATCAGCGTGTAGACGAAACCGCGGGCCGACCAGGCCACGCTGCGCTGGTCCGGGTCGGCGATGTAGACCAGCTGGCCACGCACGGCCACCTCCTGCCAGCCGCTCATCGCCGGTGGCAGGTGGCCGCGCTGCAGGAACAGGGAGATCACCGACAGGCCGTCGGAGTAGGCGAGACCGACGACCCGGCCACCGGGGGTGCTGGTCTGGCCGGCCTCGACCAGGGTGAGGTTGCCGGGCAGCCGGCCGGGCAGCGGCCAGCCCGCCGCGCGCAGCCGGGCCAGCTGCGGGCTGGCCAGCGGCGTGCTCGACGGCATCGTCCCGGTGGCGGGCAGCCGGGTGGCCGCCGGGACGCCCAGCGTCAGGTTGACGAACTCGTCCTCGGTGACCAGCCGGGCCCGGCTGTCGAACGTCTCCCGGCGCAGCGGCAGCTTAGTCGCGCTGTCCAGCCAGAACCGCGCGGCCACCGGGCCGGCCCGGCGGTACAGCACGACTTCCCGGGCCGGCCGGCCCGCGACCCAGCCCAGCCCGCCGAGCGCGACCCGGTAGTTGGCCGCCAGCAGGGCGACGAGCTGCGGAGTCATGCTGATGACTCCCTCTGGCCCGCGCTGAGCGGCGGCGTCGGCCGCAGCCGGGCCCGGGCCGGCCGCGCGGGCGGCCCGGAGTGGCTGGGCGGCCTGGTCGGCCGGTACCGCCGCGGCCTGGATCAGTGTCTGCTGACCTCGCTGATGCCAGACATTCACCACGGAGGTCAGGCTGCCGTCCGCGCCGTGCCACTCGGTGACCTGCACGCCCCGGTAGGACACCTGGCGGCAGGCGGCGGCTGCCTCGCTGAGCAGGCGCAGGCCGGTGTTGCCCGTCTCGGCCGGGGTTAGCCTGGCTGACGGCAGCTTGAGCAGTGCCTGGCCGGGCGCGGGGCCCGGCCGGGTCG
>DATCUG010000208.1:0-9397 GCA_036567525.1 Streptosporangiaceae bacterium
CGGCTGGCCACGGCGGCCCGCGGGCTGCTGCTCGGCGCGGCGGCTGAGGCAGCGCTGAAGGTTGAGGAATGTACCGGTATCTTCGCGGCCGGGCTGTCGGCTGCCGACCTGCGGCACGGGCCGATCGCCACCACCACGAGCATGCTGCCCGTGCTCGCGTTCGTGCATCCCGGGCCGGCCTGCGCGGACGTGCTTGATCTGGTGGCCGACCTGCGGGCCCGGGGGGCGCCCACCCGGATCGCCGGCCCGGCCGACGGCAGCGCGCTGCCCTGGCCAGCCGGGGTCCCTGAGTCTGCCGCGACGGTTCTCGCGGTAGTGCGCGGTCAGCAGGTCGCGCTGGCGCTAGCCCGGCGGCTCGGCCGCGACCCGGACCGCCCGCCCGGCCTGCACAAGATCACGGCGACCTGACGCTGCGCTCAGGCCGAACGGGCCGCATCAACCGCCAGCTGGAGCGCCCCGGCCAGTGGCGCATCGTCCCGGAACCGCGCAACGACCAGTTCCGGGGGGAACGGGACAGCCCGCTGCAGCGTCGCCCGCAGCGGGTCGAGCAACTGCTTCCCGGCTGCCGCCAGGCCGCCGCCGACCGCGATGCGGGCCGGGTCAACCGCGAGCACCAGCGCGGCAACGTGCGCGCCCAGCACGCGGAGCCCGTCGTCGAGAACTTTCCGCAGCCGCTGATCCGCTGGTGCCCGGCCGAATACATCGGCGGCCGTCAGTGGCTCGCCCAGCAGCTGGCTCGCCCGGGCGGCCAGCCCGGCCCCCGAGAAGCACTCCTCCAGCGGGGCCCGGTCGGCGCTGTAGCCCGGATCGGTGGGCGACACCAGCGCGTAGCCGATCTCGCCGGCGGCGCCATGCGCCCCGGTCAGCACCTGGCCGGCAAGCACGATAGCCGCCGAGGTGCCGGTGCCCAGGTTCAGGAACACCCCGCAGCCGAGGCCAGCCAGCGTGCCCTGGGTGGCTTCGGCCAGTGCCGCCGCCTTGGCGTCGGTAGCGACCCGTACCGTGCCGGTGGGCAGCGCCCGGCACAGGGTCCGCCGCAGCTGGATGGTTTCCCAGCCAGGAATGTTGGGGGCCAGCCGGATCCGGTCTTCGGTCACGATGCCGGGGCTGACCGCCCCGACACTGCGCAGCGGCCCGTGCTGGCCAGCCAGCCGGTCAGCCATGCCCCGGGCTGCGGCGACGGTCCGGGCCAGCACGTCGTGCGCGTCACCCGCTTCCCGGACACTGAACCGGGATTCGGCCAGGCGGCGGCCTGTCAGATCGGCCGCGGCCAGCGCCACTTTCGTGCCGCCGACGTCGATGCCGATTACGAATCCGCCCATTGCACACCGCGCTCCGCCGCGACCTGCTCCGGATGGGCCCGCTGCTCGTCCAGGAAGACCTCCCGGATCTCCTTCGGCCCGAACGGCCAGTTGTGGTTGTACCTGGCCCAGCCGAGATAGGCGATCACGCCGGCCGCGAGCCACACCGTGGACCAGATCAGGGCGGTGACGGTGGCGGAGGCGTAGACGTACAGCCAGCCGGCCAGCGCGGCCAGGCTGGGCAGCGGATAGAGCCACTGCTTGTACGGCCGGATGAGGCCCGGCTGCCGCCGCCGCAGCACGGTCAGCGCGACGATCTGTGCCACCGCCTGGACCCAGATGATGACGGCCAGCAGCACGTTGATCACGGTGGTCAGCGTGAAGAAGCTGCCCGCCGCCGTGATCACCCCCATCACCAGCAGGGACACGTGCGGGAAGTCGTACTTCGGGTGCAGCCGGCCGAACACGCCGAAGAACAGCCGGTCCCGGGCCGCGTGGAACGGCACCCGGGATCCGCCGAGCAGGCCGGCGAACACCGAGGCGAACGCGGTCACCAGGATCAGCACGGTGACGAAGTCCGCGGCCGTGCTGCCCCAGTTGTGGGTGATGGCCACCGAGGCCACCGAGGTGGAGTGCGCGACCTTGGGCCAGGGCAGGACGCCGACCACGCCGATGTTCATCGCGAGGTAGATGACCATGATCGCGATGATGGAGATGATGATCGAGCGCGGCATGACCCGGCCGGGGTTCTTCAGCTCGCCGCCCATGTACGCGGTGGTGTTGTAGCCGAGGTAGTCGTAGATGGCGATGAGCAGCCCGGCGCCCAGCGCGGCGGCGAACCCGCCCCCGAACGCGTTGTGCGGGTAGTGGAACGCCAGTGTCGCGTGCCATTTGCTGTACGAGGCGGCGATGGTCAGGCCCACCGCTGCCAGCATGATCACCCAGAGTCCGGTGGTGATCACGCGGATCGATTCGATCTTCCGGTACAGCAGGGCGACGATGGCCACGACAATGCCGACCCCGATCAGGTGGATCGGCCAGTAGCTGAGGTTCGGGTAGAAGAACCCCAGGTACTGCTCCAGCCCGATGATGCCGGTCGACATGATCAGCGGGATGGTCAGCACGATCGTCCAGGTGAACAGGAACGGCATCAGCTTGCCCGTCCGGTACTGGAACGCCTCCCGCAGGTACAGGTAGGTGCCCCCGGCGCCGGGCATCGCCGCCCCGAGTTCGGCCCACACCAGCCCATCGCAGATGGCTAGCGCGGCGCCCGCGATCCAGCCCACGATGGCCTGCGGCCCGGCGAACGTGGCCACCATCAGCGGGATCGTGATGAACGGGCCGATGCCGACCATCTGCGTCATATTGATCGCAGTCGCCGGCAGCAGGCCCAGCGAGCGGTGGAACGTGTGGCCGCCCGTCTGTCTGGCGGTGCTGCCCCGCCCCCTGTGATTGACTTCTCCGGAGTCTGTCATGACAGCTCCACCCCGTGCCCTACCAGCCGTTTCTTCACTTACCTGAGCGCAGCTTCCCGTGCTGGGCTGGGTAAACAAGATGAACGGTGGCCAACTATCGTGAAAGTCACATGACTGTGCGAATCACCCTGCATGAAGGCGACATCACCCGGCAGGCGGCCGACGCGATCGTGAACGCGGCCAACTCGTCGCTGCTCGGCGGCGGTGGCGTGGATGGCGCGATCCACCGCCGCGGCGGGCCCGCCATCCTGGCCGAGTGCCGGTCGCTGCGGGCCAGCCAGTTCCCGGACGGCCTGCCGACCGGCCAGGCGGTGGCCACCACGGCCGGCGACCTGCCGGCCCGGTGGGTCATCCACACGGTCGGCCCGGTGTACTCGCGGGGCGAGGACCGCAGCGCGCTGCTCGCGTCCTGTTACACCGAGTCGCTCCGGGTAGCCGACGAGCTCGGCGCGGAGGTGGTCGCGTTCCCGGCGGTCTCCGCGGGCATCTACGGCTGGCCCGCGGACGACGCGGCCCGGATCGCCCTCGGCACCGTCCGCGGCGCGGACACCAGGGTGCGGGAAGCCCAGTTCGTGCTGTTCGGCGCCGGCATGCACCAGGTGTTCACGGCCGCGCTGGCCGCGCTGCCAGGTGACTAGGATGAGCGCCGGGAGCAGCCAGGGGAGGACGCCGGTGAACACTGAGGACACGAGCCCAGCCGCCCAGGGCGGTCCCCGGTTCCGCGCGGTGCTCGGCGACTTCGCCCCGTACCAGCCAGGCCGCCAGGTCCGCGCGCCGGACGGCCGGTCGTTCAAGCTGTCCTCCAACGAGTCCCCGTTCGGGCCGCTGCCCTCCGTGCTCGAGGTGATCGCCGACGCGGCCAGCGCCGTGCACCGCTACCCGGACAACGGTGCGACCGGGCTGATCGCGGCGATCGCGGACCGGTTCGGCGTGCCGCCGGAGCACATCGCGGTCGGCTGCGGCTCGGTCGGGGTGGCCCAGCAGGTGCTGGAGGCGGCCGGCGAGCCCGGCGCCGAGGTGCTCTACGCGTGGCGTTCCTTCGAGGCTTACCCGACGCTGGTCGCGCTGGCCGCCGCGGACGCGGTCACCGTGCCGCTGCGGGATGAGACGCACGACCTGGCCGCGATGGCCGAGGCCATCACCAGCCGGACCCGGGTCGTCTTCGTGTGCAACCCGAACAACCCGACCGGCACCGTGGTGCATGCGGATGACCTGGCCGCGTTCCTCCGCCAGGTGCCGCCGGACTGCCTGGTCGTGCTGGACGAGGCGTACAACGAGTACGTGCGCGACCCGGCCGTGCCGGACGGGATGCAGGTCTACCGGGAGCACCCGAACGTGGCCGTGCTGCGCACGTTCTCCAAGGCGTACGGGCTGGCCGGGCTGCGGGTTGGCTTCCTGGTCGCGCATCCGCCGGTGGCTGAGGCGGTGCGTAAGACGATGCTGCCGTTCACGGTGAACGCGGTGGCCCAGGCCGCCGCCGTGGCCTCACTGGCCGCCGAGGCGGAACTGCTGCACCGGGTGGACCTGGTGGTCAAGGAACGGTCCCGGGTCAGCGGTGAACTGGTCGCCCAGGGCTGGACGGTGCCGCCGACCGAGGCCAACTTCGTCTGGCTCCGGCTGGGCGAGGACACCCCGGACTTCGCCGCCGCCTGCGCGCAGGCCGGGGTGGCCATCCGCCCGTTCGGCACCGAGGGCGCCCGGATCTCCATCGGCGACCACGACGCCAACGACACGTTCCTGGCCGTCGCCCGCGCCTACCCCCGCCGCCATTAGCCCCAGGCGAACGCCACCCCCCTCCGGATCGGCGCTCCCCGGCCCCTCGAACAGCACCCACCTTTCACCCACGGGGTGGGTGCCGGAGCCCGGATCCGCATGAATGCTTCACTCATGCGCTCAGGACAGCATGAATGAAGCATTGACGTGCTTGGCGCCGGGGCGCCGGGGCGCCGGGGCGCGCCGGGAGTGCGCCGGGGTGCCGGATGGGCTGCTCACCGCGCGGCGGGGCGGCGCTCTAGTTTCTCGGTGACCAGGCGGTAGAACTGGCGCGGGCGGCCGGGCTGCGGGGCCCGGCTCGGCGGCAGCGGCCAGGCCAGCCCTTCCTCGACCAGGCCGTGCAGCAGCCGCCGCGCGGTCCGCGCGGTCACCCCGAGCACCTTGCCCGCGGTTTCCGCGTCCACCACCAGCGCGCTGTCGCTGCCGGCCAGCTTGTCGGCCAGCCGGGACAGTGTCTCAAGCCCGCGCGGCCGGGTGTTCTCCACCGCCGCCGCGGCCGGGTGCCGTGGCGCGGGCACCAGGGCGATGCCCTCCCGGTCCAGGGCGAAGCCGCGGCCGCCCGCCGCCGCGTGCGAGCGGGACAGCGCCGCCTGCGCGTGCGCCTCCGCGTCCTGCGCGGTGCGGCCCATGCCGATGCCCACCTCGACGGCGATGCCCAGCTCGGTGCGGGCCCGCTCGCTGAACGGCGGCACCCGGAACCCGTCGGTCGCCGCGGCCAGCGAGCCGCGGGTGGCGGTGACCAGGAAGCAGTGGTCGCTGACCGGGCTGACCGAGGCGTGCATCCGCTGCGCCTCCTGGACCAGGAACCGGTGCACGGTGAGCCGCAGTTCCTCGCGCGCGTGCCGCGGCGTGGACCGGCGGGTGGTGTCCCGCAGCGTGGGCACCTCGATCAGGGCCACCGCGAGCTGGGCCTCTTCCAGCCGCCGGTTGCCCGCCAGCAAGGTGGCGGTGCGCAGCGCGGCCCGGATCGCGCTGTTGGTCGGGCGCAGGATGCGGACCGGCACGTCGGCCGCGGACAGCCGCTGCGCCACCGACTGCAGGCAGGTGAACGCGACGGTGATCTCGTCGCGCCGCCACAGCCGCTCGTGGAACGCGGCCAGCGTGGCCGCGTTGGCCGCGTCCTCCCGGACGTGCACGTTGTCGGCCGGCACCCCCAGTTCGCCGAACGCGTCCTCCACGTCCATCCGGCTGAGCACGTCCACGCTGACCCGGCTCAGGTCCTGGCCCAGTTCCCGGCTGGCGCGCAGCAGCGCCGCATACAGCGCGCTGCCGGCCAGCGGCACATAAGTGGCCGGCCCGCGCAGCGTGCCCGCCCGCCGGGCGTACTCGTGCGGCACCTGGCTGGCGAACAGGCAGGCATCGATGCCCGCGCCGAGCCGGAGCACCTTGTCCGCGGCCTCCTGCTCGCTGCGGTAGGCGGCCGCGACGAGCCGCCGGGGCGGCACGGTCGAAGAGCCGTTCGCGGACGGCGCCGGGCCGGTGCCCGGCTGGCCCAGGCCGGGCAGCACCCCAGGCTGCGCGGTGCCGGACAGCATGATGCGTTCGACCAGGTCATGCGGGCCGACGATGCCGATCGTAAGCTCGCCCGCGGGCTGGCGCTGACCGGTCATCGCCGCTGGCCATGGCGTGAGACGGCAGTCACTAACGTGCTGCCGGCCGCGGCGTACTGCTCGTGGTGAGAAGTCACATCCAGACCCTTACGGACGATTGCACGATCGTATAGTTGGTAACCCGCCCGCGGCCTGCGCGTACGCAAATCCGCTGGCAGTTTCGTGCTTCGTCACATTTGGCCGGGCAGAAACCGCCCGTTAGGGGCGTTACCTCTCAGCCGCTCGCCTCGATTCAGCCGCTCGCCTCGATGCTGATGTCCGCACCGAGCGTGGTGAGCCGCTCCGCGACGGCCGCGTGCCCGCGGTCGATCAGGTAGCCGGGGGCCACCACGGTCTCGCCTTCGGCGCACAGCCCGGCCAGGATCAGCGCGATCCCGCTGCGCAGGTCGTGCGCGACCACCTTGGTCCCCTTGAGCGTGGACGGGCCGTGCACGATGGCCACGTTGCCGCTGTCCACCTCGACCTTGGCGCCCATCTTGTTCAGCTCGCCGACCAGCGTGTACCGGCCGTCGAAGATGGTCTCCCGGATGTAGCTGGTGCCGTCGGCCAAGCAGCTCAGCGCCATGATGGGCGACTGCAGGTCGGTGGCGAAGCCAGGGTACGGGCTGGTGATCACGTTGATCGGCCGCAGCGTGCGCTCCCGGCGGACCTGGAGCACGGCGCCCTTGGCCGCGAACTCCACGCCCATCTGCTCCAGCTTCCAGCGCACCACACCCAAGTGCTCGAGCTGCGCGCCGACCAGGTTCAGCTCACCGCCGGTGATGGCGGCCGCCATGGCGAACACACAAGCGTCGATCCGGTCCGGCATCACCGTGTGCTCGGTCGCGGTCAGCTCGCTCACCCCGCGCACGGTGATGAAGCCGGTGCCGCCGCCGCTGATGTCCGCGCCCATCTTGGTCAGGAACGCGATGACGTCCAGCACCTCGGGTTCGAGCGCGCAGTTGTCGATGACCGTGGTGCCCGGCGTCATGCTGGCCGCCATGATCAGGTTTTCGGTGCCGGTGTGCGACGGCGTGTCCAGGTACAGGTGCGCGCCCTGCAGCTTGCCCGCCTTGACGCAGATCTTGTCGCCCTGCTCGTCCACGATCGCGCCGAGCCGGGCGAAGCCCCGGTAGTGGAAGTCCAGCAGGCGGCTGCCCAGGTTGCAGCCGCCGATGCCCTCGATGACGGCCTCGCCGAGCCGGTGCAGCAGCGGCGGCACGAACAGCACCGAGGCGCGGAACCGCCGGGCGATCTCGGCCGGCAGCACCGGGCTGGTCAGGTTCGACGCGTCCACCACCAGGGTGCGCTCGGATTCGTGGAACTTGACCACGGCCCCCACGGCCTGGGCCAGCTCAACCGCGCGCCGGACGTCCTCGATCGGCGGCACGTTGCGCAGTACCGTCCGGCCTTCCGCGGTGAGCAGCGACGCGGCGATCATCTTGAGCGCGGCATTCTTGGCGCCCTGGACGAAGACCGTGCCCTGCAGCGGGATCCCGCCTCGTACCCGGTAGCAGGTCTCGGGGCCAATGGTCATGGGGCTGAAGCTCCTGTCCTTCGGAAACGCGTCGTTACGGCGTACCGGCGGTCCCGGCAGTGCGCTGCCCAGTGCTGGGCGGACAGCTACCCGCTGAGCCAGCGGCAACCCTTCTGCATATCCCAGGCCAGTATTCCACCGGCCCATTTCGTCTTCGGCTATAGCCGGGGCCGAGCCCAGGATGCCAGGCCCAGCCAGCCCTGCGGGGTCGTCGAGCAGACTTCCACGGCAGTCATACCCACTGCCGTCCGGTGATGCGCTCATAAGCCTCGATGTAACTAGCACGTGTCTGCTCGACCACTTGGTTCGGCAGTGCTGGGGGTGGCTGGCGATCCCGCTCTGCCCACCCGGACTCGGGCGAGTCTAGCCAGTCCCGGACGATCTGCTTGTCAAATGACACTTGTGACTTACCGGGCTGCCATTGACTGGCGGGCCACAGCCGGGACGAGTCCGGGGTGAGCACTTCATCGGCCAGCAGCAGCCGGCCGTCCGGGCCGAAGCCCAGCTCGATCTTGGTGTCGGCGAGCAGGATCCCGTGCCGCGCGGTGGCGTCCGCGCCGCGCCGGTAGACCTCCAGTGTGATCCGCCGTAGATCCTCTGCCACGTCCGCGCCCACCTGCGCCACTACCTGTGAAAACGTGATGTTCTCGTCATGCTGCCCGCGCGGCGCCTTGGTCGCCGGGGTGAAGATCGGCTCGGGCAGCTGTGACCCGTCGAGCAGCCCGCCGGGCAGCCCGATTCCGCACACGGAACCGGTCTGCTGGTACTCGCGCCAGCCCGAGCCGGCCAGGTAGCCGCGGGCCACGCACTCCACCGGGACCATGGCCAGCTTGCGGCAGGCCATCGCCCGCCCGGCGAATTCGGCCGGGATCTCCGCGTCGACCAGGTGATTCGGCACCACCTCGGCGAGTTGTTCGAACCACCATAGGGACAGCTGGGTCAGAATCTTTCCTTTGTCCGGTATTGGCGTCGGGAGCACGTGGTCGTAGGCGGACACCCGGTCGGAAGCGACCAGCAGCAGCACATCGTCGTCCAGCGAATAGACGTCGCGAACCTTTCCCGAGTACAGCAGTTTCATCTGAGCCTCACAGATAGCGCTGCGAGAACAGTAGTCACGAAAGCCCCTCCAGCCGCTCGAACACCCCACCCAGCCGGGCCACATACCGCTCCGGCCGGCAGACCTCCGCGAGCCGCGCGTCGTCCAGCGTGACGCCGCGGGCGGCCGCCTCGGCGCGCAGCGCCTGCAGCAGCGGCGTGCCGTCCTGCCAGGTCGTCATCGCGGCCGCCTGGACCAGCGCGTAGGCGTCCTCCCGGGACATCCCGGAGCCGACCAGTTCGAGCAGGATGCTGGAGGTGTAGATGAGGCCGCCGGTGGATTCCAGGTTGGCCAGCATCCGGACCGGGTCCACCACCAGCCCTTCGATCAGGCCGGCCGTCAGGTACAGCAGATAGTCGAGCGCGATGGCCGCGTCCGGCAGCGCGATCCGCTCCACGCTGGAATGCGAGATGTCCCGCTCATGCCACAGCGCCATCCCCTCGGTGACCGGCGTGACATAGCCGCGGACCAGCCGGGCCAGGCCGCAGATCCGCTCCGAGCGGATCGGGTTCTTCTTGTGCGGCATGGCGGACGAGCCCTTCTGCCCGGCCCGGAACGGTTCGGCCAGTTCACGCACCTCGGTGCGCTGCCCGTGCCGCACCTCCAGCGCGATCGCCTCGCACACG
>DATCUG010000209.1:0-4185 GCA_036567525.1 Streptosporangiaceae bacterium
CGGCCGGGCTGACCGCATGCAGCAAGCCGGTGCAGTCCCGGTCCGCGGCCGCGCTCGGCTCGGTCATCCCCAGCGTGTCCGCCACCACGTTCCGCAACGACTTCTCGGTCATGGGCAAGCTGGCCGGGCTGTCCCGGATCGGCACCGGCAAGATCGGGGTGCTGCTCCCGGACACCACCACCTCGCCCCGGTACACCGAGTTCGACGCGCCGTACCTGGCCCGGGCGCTGCAGGCGGCCGGGCTGAGCCGCAGCCAGTTCATCATCACCAACGCGCAGGGCAGCGACGCCACCGAGCAGGCCCAGGCCCAGTCGGACATGACCCAGGGCGCGACCGTGCTGCTGCTGGACCCGATCGACTCCGGGGTGGGCGCGTCCATCGAGTCCGCGGCGGCCGCGCTGGGCGTCAAGGTGATCGACTATGACCGGATGACGCTGGGCGGGACCCGGGGCTACTACGTCAGCTTCGACAACGTCGCGGTGGGCGCGCTGATGGCGCGCGGCCTGGTCTCCTGCCTCCAGGCCTGGCAGGTGCGCAAGCCGGACATCCTGATCATGCACGGCGCGCCCACGGACAACAACGCCACGCTGTTCGCCCACGGTTACGACGCGGTGCTGCAGCCCTACTTCCGCTCGGGCCGGTACCTCAGCGCCGGGCAGCCGCCCGGGTCCTGGGACCCGACCACCGCGCAGACCACGTTCGAGGAGCAGTACACCGCGAACAACAAGATCACTGCCGTGCTCACCCCGAACGACGACACGGCCAGCGCGGTCATCTCCTACCTCAAGACGCTGAACACGCCGCCGCGCACGTTCCCCACCACCGGGCAGGACGCCACCCCGTCCGGCCTGCAGAACATCCTGGCCGGCTACCAGTGCGGCACGGTGTACAAGCCGATCTACACCGAGGCGCAGGCGGCCGCGGCGCTGGCGCTGTACCTGCGGGCCGGGGTGACCCCGCCGGCCAGCCTGGTCAACGAGCGGACCTACGACCCGCACGATCGTGTCCAGGTGCCGTCCGTGCTGCTCAAGCCGGTCTGGGTGACTAGCCGCAACATGGCCGCCACCGTGGTCAGGGACGGGTTCGTGCAGGTGTCCCAGCTGTGCGCGGGCGCGCTGCGGGCCGCCTGCCGCCGGGCCGGGATCACGGGGTGACCCGGTGACCAGGATGGAGGTCAGCAGCGCCAGCCCGGCCAGCGCCGCCACCGGCCAGCCGGCCATGGCCCGGCGCGGCTTCCGCGCCTACCTGGCCCCGGGCGAGAGCGGCGCGCTGTCCGTGATCATCGGCCTGGCCGTCATCGGGGCCATCTTCCAGTCGCTGAACAGCCACTTCCTGTCCCCGGTGAACCTGACCAACCTGCTCGTCCAGGGCGCCGTGTTCATGCTGCTCGGCATGGGCGAGGTGTTCGCGCTGCTGCTCGGCGACATCGACCTGTCCATCGGCTTCGTGTCCGGCCTGGGCGGTGTGGTGGCCGCGGAACTGCTGGCCGGGCCGCGGGACTGGCCGTGGTGGGCCGCCATCGCGGCGGCGCTGGCCGTCACCACCGCCATCGGCGCGCTGCAGGGCACGCTGATCTCCCGGCTCCGGCTGCCGTCGTTCGTGGTCACCCTGGCCGGCCTGCTCGCCTGCGAGGGCATGCTGCTGTGGATCCTCGGCTCCGGCGGCACCCTGCCCATCCCCAGCAACGTGGTCAACGACCTGGCCAACGGCTACCTCACCCCGGTGGCCGGCTGGCTGCTCATGGTGGCCTTCGCCGGCCTGTTCGCGGTGCTGACCATCCGCCGCGACGCCGAGCGCCGCCGCGGCGGGCCGACCGGGCCGCCGGTCAGCCTGACCGTGGCCAAGATCGGCGTGGCCGCGGTGGCGGGCATCGCGGTGGTCACCGTGTGCAGCATCAACCGCGGCGTGCTCAGCCCGGTCCGCGGCGTGCCGTGGGTCATCCTGATCGTGCTGGGCGTGCTGGTCACCTGGTCGTTCCTGCTGAACCGGACCCGGTTCGGCCGGGACGTGCACGCGATCGGCAGCAACGCCGAGGCGGCCCGGCGGGCCGGGGTCAGCATCGCCCGGATCCGCACGGTGGCGTTCGCCCTGGCCGGGCTGACCGCCGGGGTGGCCGGCATCATCTATGCCGCCGAACTGCGCTCGGTGTCATCCAGCATCGACGGCGCCACCCTGGTGCTGTACGCGGTGGCCGCCGCGGTCATCGGCGGCACCAGCCTGTTCGGCGGCCGGGGCAAGCCACTGGACGGGGTGCTCGGCGGCATCGTCATCGCCGCCATCTACAACGGCATCTACCTGCTCGGGATGAGCGCGGCCGCGCAGGACCTGATCTTCGCCCTGGTGCTGATGGCGGCGGTGAGCGCGGACGCGCTGGCCCGCCGGGGCCGGACCAGCCGCTGATGCGCCGTGGCCCGGTGCTCATCGCGCTGATGACCGCGATGGCCCTGGCCGCCATGGACACCACCATCGTGGCCACCGCGATCCCCCAGGTAGTCCGGGACATCGGCGGGTTCTCGCTGTTCAGCTGGGTGTTCTCCAGCTACCTGCTGACCCAGACGGTGACCATCCCGGTGCAGGGCCGGCTGGCCGACCAGTGGGGCCGCAAGCCGGTGCTGATCACCGGCACGATCATCTTCCTGGCCGGCTCGGCGCTCTGCGCGTCGTCCTGGAGCATGGTCAGCCTGATCGCGTTCCGCGCGCTGCAGGGCATCGGGGCCGGCGGCGTGCAGGCCACCGTGAACACGCTGGCCGGCGACCTGTACGACCTGGCCGAACGGGGCCGGGTGCAGGGCTGGCTGTCCAGCGTGTGGGGGATGTCCGCGGTGATCGGCCCGGTGCTCGGCGGCAGCCTGGCCCAGTACGCCTCGTGGCGGTGGATCTTCCTGATCAACCTGCCGGTCGGCGCGGCCGCCGTCGCGCTGCTGGCCCGTTACCTGCATGAGAACGTGCACCGGACCCGGCACCAGATCGACGTGGCCGGCGCCGCGGCCATCTTCGTGGCCGCGGGCGCGCTCATCTTCGGCCTGGTCCAGGGCGGCGTGGCCTGGCCCTGGTGGTCTGCGCCCAGCGCCGCGGTATTCGCGGTCGCCGCGGTGGCGGCCGCCGCCGCGGTGGCGGCCGAACGGCGCGCCGCGGAGCCGATCATGCCGCCGTGGTTCTGGCACCGCCGGGTGCTCAGTGGTTCCGCGCTGGCCGCGCTGGGCCTCGGCCTGCTGGTCATCGGACCGACCACGTTCCTGCCCACCTACGGCCAGGCCGTGCTCGGCCTGGGCGCGGTCGCGGCCGGCGCGGTGCTGGGCACGATGAGCTTCGGCTGGCCGATCGCCTCGGCGCTGTCGGCCAAGCTGTTCCTGCGGGCCGGCTTCCGCGCCACCCAGCTCACCGGCGCGGCCATCTGCCTGGTCGCGGTGGCCGCGTTCCTGCTCGCGCCGGACCCGGCGCCGCTGTGGCAGCTGGTGGCCCAGACGTTCCTGCTCGGCGGCGGGCTCGGCCTGCTCTCGGTGGCCTCGATCGTCGGCCCGCAGGCCACCGTGAGCTGGGGCGAGCGTGGCGTGGTCACCGGGACCGTGATGTTCTCCCGGTACCTGGGGCAGAGCCTCGGCGCGGCCATCTTCGGCGCGATCTTCAACACCACGCTGGCCAGCCGCCTGCACCAGGCGCCCAGCTACCTGCAGCCCAGGCTGCCCAGCCAGGTCAGCGGGATCAGCGCGGCGCTGGGTCGGCCAGGGCAGCTCGGCCCGGCTGCGGACAGCTACCTGCGGGCGGCCATCGCCACCGCCACCAGCCACGTGTACGCCGCGCTGACCGTGGTGGCCGCGCTGACCATCGGCGCGGTGCTGCTGCTCATGCCCCGGCGCTTCGACACCCGCCCCGGCGGCACCGCGTCCACCGGCCCCGCGGCCACCGCGCGCCCCGGAAATCCAGGTGACCAGGCTTAGGGCGTTAAGTAGGCTCTTGGCTCTTGTGCCTTTCCCCGACGCCATCGAGGTGATGAGCCATGCCCAGTGCCGACCCGGTGCTGGTGGCCGAGCGGGAGCATCTGGCCCAGGCCCGGGAGTTCCTCCGGCTGATGCGCGAGGACGTGCTGTCCCTCCATGCGCTGGGCGGCGACCCGGTATCCGAGCAGTACCTCAAGGCCGACCTGTACCGGCGGGCCGAGGCGCTCAGCGACCTGCCCGATACGCC
>DATCUG010000210.1:0-9396 GCA_036567525.1 Streptosporangiaceae bacterium
AGCCGGAGCAGGTGCCGCTGTGCCGCCAGCTCGGCCGAGCGGGCCGCCTCGCGGCCGCGCACCTCGTCTATCTCCGGCTGCGCCGTTCCGTCCGGAACATGAGTAGTCATGGTGACCAGATATTCCACATCGGCACGCTAACCCGCCGCGGTGTGTCCGGCAGCCCGGGCGGGGCTCATCGGGCCCGGACGCTGACCAGGGTCTGGCCGGCCGACATGACCACGAAATCGCGCACGCCAGCCTCAGCGAACGGCGCCGATGCCGGGAGCCACGAGGTGTTGCGGGAGGCGGCGACCGTCCAGCTCGCCGCGGTCGCCTCCTGCCCGGTGGCGGTCAGCACCCGCAGCTCACAGCGTGTCCCGGCCGGGATCTGGCTGACCTGCAGGATGATCTGCACGCCCCACGGCCGGGCCCGGTACCGGATGATGGCCCCGGCCCCGGACGCGGGGTTGGTGCCGTAGACCGTGTCCGGCCAGTACACCGCCGCCGACGGGTACGCCACCCTGGACAGCGGCGGTATCCCGGTCACCGCCGCGCCCGCCGCCAGCGCGGTGACGGCGGTGCCCAGCGCCACCCGGCGCCACATCCGGCGGCGGCGCAGCCGGGCCGCCCGGCGCAGCAGCATCCGGGTGCCACCGTCGCCCGTCCCGGCCCGGTCCACGCCGTCCCCGGTGTCCCCGGACAGCATGACGGCATCGGCCGCGGAGACCGTGCCGAGCCGGCCGACCAGGCTAGCCAGCCCAGCCAGCTCCTCCCGGCAATCCGCGCACCCGGCCAGATGATGGTCTAGCGCACTGCGCTCCGCCGGACTGATCGCGCCCAGCAGGTAAACCCCAAGCGCGGGACGGACCTGGCGGCACTGGCCAGGATCACTCATGGCGGCTATCGCCCGCCGAACCGTACCGCATACCTGGATAACGGGCTCAACCGGCTAGATCGTTCACGCCGCGGCGGACGCGTTAGCCAAATACTCCTGGACCAGGCGTACTGCGGTCGCGCCGTCGCCCACCGCCGAGGCCACCCGCTTGATCGACAGGTACCGCGCGTCGCCCACCGCGAAGATCCCGGGCACCGACGTCTCCAGCGGGAGCGGCGGCCGGTCCAGCGGCCACCGGCGCAGCCCGGCCCCGCCGCGCAGTTCGGCCCCGCCGCGCAGCTCGGTCCCGCCGCGCAGCACGTCCCGTCCGGTCCGGATGTAGCCATCGTCCAGTTGCACCGCGGCGGGCAGCCATTGTGTCCGCGGCTGTCCGCCGATCAGCACGAACAGGGCGCTGGCCGGGACATCGGTGCTCTGGCCGTGCCGCTTGTCGCACACGGTGAGGGCCTCCAGGCGGCCCTGGCCGTGGCCGCCGGTCACCTCGGTGTGCAGCCGCACGGAGATGTTGCCGGTGGCCTCGATCTCCCGGATCAGATAGTCCGACATGGACCGGGCCAGGCTGCCGCCGCGGACCAGCATGGTCACCTGGCGGGCCTGCCGGGCCAGGTGCAGGGCGCTCTGGCCGGCTGAGTTGCCCGCCCCGACCACGAAGACGTCCTGCCCCGCCATGGCCCGCACCTCGGCCCCGGCCGCACCGTAGAACACACCCGAGCCGACCAGCGCCTCCAGCCGCGGCACACCAAGGCGGCGCCAGGCGATGCCCGGTGCCACGATCACGGCTCCCGCGCTGACCTGCTGCCCGTCCGCCAGGTGCACGATGCGCTCCGCGCCCCGGCAGCCCACGCCGACCGCACGCTGGGCGAACACCATGTGCGCGCCGAACATCCAGGCCTGCTCGCAGGCCTTGCGGGTGAGCTCGTGCCCGCTGACTCCGTGCGGGAAGCCCGGATAGTTCCGGATCATCGGGCTGTTTCCGGCCTGGCCGCCGGACACCGTCTCTTCCAGCACCACCGTCTGCAGGCCCTCCGAGGCGGCATAGACCGCCGCGGTCAGGCCAGCCGGCCCGGCCCCCACGATGACCACGTCACACTCATCCAGGTCGCTGCGGGTGGTGCCGCCGACCGCCGCGATGATCTCGGCCGTGGTCGGCTCGGCCACGGTGTAGCCGTCGTGCCGGATCAGCACCGGCAGGCGTGCTCCAGCCACGCCGTGGCGGGCCAGCAGGCGGCGGCCTGGCTCACTGTCCGCGTCGTGGAAGTGGAACGGCACGTAGAACCGGGTGAGCAGTTCGCGCAGCGTGGTCGTGCCGCGGTCCTGCAGCCGCCCGACGAGGTAGAACAGGTCGAAGCCGGTCTCCTGGTCCTTGGCCCATTCGGCCAGGAACTGGCTGACCTGGCGGTACAGGTCCTGCTCCAGCAGCCAGGGCTTGGTGATGTGATAGTCGGCCTGGCCCAGCACCATGGCCTCCACGAGCGGGCTGCGCGCCGAATAATCCCGGTCCACCAGGAGCACCCGTTTGGCCAGTGGATGCAGTTCGTGCGCCCGGGCCAGGAAGTCGACGCCGGGCATCTCGCGCATCGTGTGGCTGACGATGAGCAGTGCCACCGGCTGCTGCTGCGCCACCAGGCGGTGCAGCGTGGCCAGCCCGGCACTGGCCGACGACGTACCCAGCACCTCGAAATCCCGGCCGAACCGGCGGCTGAGGTCGTCCTGGAGCGCGGCCACCACTCCTGGGTCGTCGTCGATCAGGAACAACACGGGTTGCGCCATGCCACGACGCTAGGCAGCGCACCGTTCGCACAGCGTTCGCCAGGCACGCATGCTAGGTCGCCGCCCGCCAGTCCTTACCGCTCCGCTCGTTGACTTATGCAGGTAAATACCTGCATAATATCGGAGCGTGGACGGCAATGGCGCGGCGGACGTGGGCGGCGGCGCGGACGCGGTGTTCAAGGCCCTGGCCGATCCGACCCGGCGCGCGCTGCTGGACCGGCTCCGCGAGCACAACGGCCAGACGCTGGGCGAACTGTGCGGGCCGCTGGACATGGCCCGGCAGTCAGCCACCCAGCATCTCGGGGTGCTGGAGGCGGCCAACCTGATCACCACCGTCCGCCGGGGCCGGGAGAAGCTGCACTATCTCAACCCGGTCCCGCTGTGGGCCATCCAGGAACGCTGGATCGACCGATTCGAGCGGCCCCGGCTGCGCGCGCTGAGCGCGATCAAGCACCAGGCTGAGGAGGACAGCATGACCGACCGGCCGAGCTACGTGTACGTGACCTATATCGAGAGCTCACCCGAACGGGTCTGGGCGGCACTGACCGATGCGGAACTGACCGCCGAGTACTGGGGACACAGCAACGTCTCCGACTGGCAGCCCGGGTCCCGCTGGGAGCACCAGCGCACCGACGGCTCCGGCATCGCCGACGTGGCCGGCACCGTGCTGGCAGCTACGCCGCCCAAGCGCCTGGTCATCACGTTCGACGCGCCCGGTGACCTCCCGCCCACCGGCCCATCCACGGTCACGTTCGACATCGAGCCGTACCACGAGATCGTCCGGCTCACCGTCACCCACCAGAACCTGCCCGACGAAGCCACCCTGCGGGCCAGCTCGGCCGGCTGGCCGGCCGTGCTGGCCAACCTCAAGTCCCTGCTGGAGACCGGCCACGTGCTGCCGCAACCCCCCTGGGAGATGCACGCCGGACTGCGCGCGGAACAGATGGCCCGTAACGACCCGCGGTGACCCGGCCGTAGGTTCAGCACCACCCGGTTGCGGGGGCCAGCCCCCTGGCCGGCCCGTGCCCGGCCGGGCCAGGATGAAGTTCCCATGGATGCCGTCGTAGCGCAGTCCCAGACCCGCCCCCGCCGGGCCCGGGCCGGCTGGGGCCAGGTCGGCTGGGGCCGGGCCGAGATCATCTGGGCGGCGGTCGCCTTCGCGGTGCTCTGCCTGGCCGTGCTGATCTTCAAGCCCCAGCTCGTCGAGCCGGACGACTACGCCTACCAGACCTCGATCGTCGGCATCACCGAGGGGCACTGGCTCACCCTGTCCACCGCCCAGGCACAGGCGCTCAGCCAGCACCTGCTCGACGCGGCCAGCCAGGGCGGGACCGTGATGCACGTCGGGCCGGCCGGCCCGATCCAGTGGGTGCGGCTGGCCAACGGCCGCTGGATCAGCGAGAAGGACCCCGGCTACCCGTTCCTGGCCGCACCGTTCCAGGCGCTCGGCATCATCCGGCTGGCTTCGCTGTGCTTCGCCGCGCTGGGCTGTCTCGGACTGTACGCCGGTGCCCGGTGCTGGCTGGGCCGGTGGGGCGGCACCGCCGCGGTGGCCCTGTTCTGCTCGTCCGGCGCCGCGATGCTGTTCGCCTGGCGCGACTACATGCCCACGTTCACCGAGACCTCGCTGATCGCGGCGGGCACCGGCGCCCTGCTCTGGGTGCTGCTGGCCACCGGGGCCAGCGCGGAGCGGCGTACCTGGACCGGCCTGCTCGGCTTCCTGGCCATCGAACTGGCGGTGTTCTGCCGGTACACCAACCTGGTTTTCCTCGGCTGCGCGGTGCTGACCGTGCTGGTGGCCTGGCGCCGGGGCCGGGTGCCCGGAACCGCGCTGGCCTGGTGGCTCGGCTCGGCCGTGGCCGCCGTGGGCGGCATCGCGCTGTTCAACGACCTGGTCTACGGCGGCCCGCTACGATCCGGCTACCAGCCTGGTGAGATCAGGTTCAGCCTGGGCGCGATCGGATCCAACCTCCGGTACCTGCCCGGGCACCTGATCGAGGCCATCCCGATGCTGGCGCTCGGCCTGGCCGCGCTGGCCTGGATCATCGCCCGCTACCTGCGGCTGCGCCATGCTTCCGGCGGATCCACCCCGGAAGCCCGCCGTGACCTGGCCGTGGCCATCCCGCTGGCTGGGTCCTGGTTCGGCCTGTGGGGCCTGTACGCCGGGTACACCTGGACGGCCGCCCCGTTCCTCACCACGCTCCAGTCCGTCCGCTTCTATGTCGACGCCACCGGCGCCATCGCGCTGCTCGGCGCCTGGCTGCTCATCCACCTGGCCCGCCAGGCCAGGCTGGCCGCCGCCACCGCGTCCGTGCTGGCAGTCGCGCTGTTCGTGCTGGGCTTCCTGTCGTTCACCGTGATGCGCACCCATCCGTTCGCCGCCACCGGCGGCCAGCCGCCCGGCGTTCACGTCTGCCACGGCCACTGCCAGGGCCCCGCCCCCGCACGCCAGACCCGGTGAGGTCTCGCGACCACGCTTGCCGGCCTGATGCCAGATCGTATATCTATTCGGTCGTCAGATGGATATACTGATTGGTGCGGAGGTGACGATGGCAAAGACCCTGATTGATGTGAACGAGGAGTACCTTGCCGCGGCTCAGGAGGCATTGCACACCGAGACCAAGAAGGACACGGTCAATGCAGCTCTCCGCGAGGTCGCTGCGCTGGCGGCCCGGCGACGCGATCTACAGCGGCTGGCCTCCGGCGGGCTGCCTGATCTGGAAGATGACGAAGTCATGCGCGGCGCATGGCGGCAGTAGCCACGTACCTGGCCGACAGCAGTGCGCTGGCCCGGCTACGCCATCCCGAAGTCACCACGGTGCTCGGGCCGCTGATTGGGGCGGGGCTCGTCGCCACCTGCGGCGTGGTGGAGTTCGAGCTGGGTTGGGCCACCCGCAGCGGCAAGGAGTTCAGCGAACTGCGCGCGGACCGCGACGCTGGATACGAATGGCTGCCTACCCATGATGAGGACTGGCGGCGGGCATTGGACGTTCAAGGCGCACTGTGGCGTAGCGGCCAGGTACGGGCAGTTGGCTTCCCCGACCTGCTGATCGCCGCCGTTGCGGAACGCGAACGTGTGACAGTGCTGCATTACGACAGCGACTATGACCTCATCGCGAGTGTCACCGGTCAGCCCATGCAGTGGGTGGTGCCGCGCGGCACCGTAGCCTGACTGTGTGAGGCAAGCTACTGCGAAGGATCTCGACACGATCCATGCGGTCATCCAGGCCGCGTACGCCAAGTACCTGAGCCGGATGCCGAAGCCGCCGGCCCCGATGCTCCGGGACTACACCGGCCCCATCGAGCAGGGCTCGGTCTGGGTGACCGGGCAGCCCATCACCGGCCTGATCTCGCTCACACCGGCCGGGGACAGACTGCTCGTCGAGAACATCGCGGTGCACCCGGCCGCGCAGGGCACCGGCCTGGGCGCTGAGCTGATGCGGTTCGCCGAGCAGCAGGCCGCGCAGCGCAAGCTGCGTCGGTTGACCCTGTACACGCACGAGGTCATGACCGAGAACCAGGCGATCTACGCCCATCTCGGCTACCACGAGGTGGACCGGCGCACCGAGGACGGCTACCGCCGGATCTACATGCAGAAGATCCTCCGCGGTCAGCCCAGTTCGGCCGGCGGCTCCACGTCCGCGTAGACCCGCACCGCGGCCAGCCGCCCGTCCGGGCTGCGCTCGTAGACGCTGATCCCGGCCTGTGGCGGCAGGTCGTGCCGCCCCCAGCGGACCCAGTTGAACTCCATGGCACAGCGCACGCCGTCGTCGGTCACGCGGCACGGCTCCAAGCCGAAGCCGCCGCCCGCGCTGAACATCCGGTGGTAGAACGACCGAAGCTCAGCCGTCCCGCGGTGGACCTCGTGGAAGCCAAGCGGCTCGCGAAAATACCCGTCCGGGGTGAACAGGCCTACCACCGCGTCGGTGTCCCCGGCCGTCACCGCGGCCTGGTACCGGCCGACCACGTCATCGATGTGCACCGGCGCCGCGTCCAGGATCGGCGGCCGGATCTCCCGGTGCCCGAGCACCGGCCACTGACTGCAGTAGGTACGGAAGATCACCGACGAGTCGTCCGGGGATTCCGCCACCACCGCCACCGGCCAGGCCATGTCGTGCCCGTCCTCGGTCAGATGACCGAGCAGTTCCACCACGGCCCGGCCGCCGGCCACGGTCGACGCCACCGTCTCGGTCCGCGCGTGCAGCCCGGCCAGCCAGGACACGTTCCGGCTGATGAACTGGTGCAGTTCCCGGTGGCCGCGGACCTCACCAGCCCGCGGATCGTAGATCACCACCTGGCCCGGCCAGACATCCTCCAGGGAACGCGCATCCGAGTGGCCGAGCGCACTTAGGTACTGCCCGACCGGATCAGCCTGGCCCGCGGTGCGCCGCTCCCGGCGGGCCAGTTCCGCGGCGCCCACAAAATCCGGAAACCAAGGCATGCCAGCCCCTCTCCTGCCGTGCCCAGACCGCTGTCACATTCGCGGCTTTCCCGGGGTCATAATCATTGAACCCGGAAGGAGCGCTGAGCAACGATGACTCGCACGGTAAGCCTGATCCTGCGCAACCTGACGTTCACTGTGGTTGTGCCGGGGCTGGGCGGCGTGTGGCTGCCCTGGTTGATCATGACCCGCGGCGGGCACACCGTCACCCCCACCGGGTGGCCGGCCGTCCCGGTCATCGCGGCCGGCGTGGCCCTGTACGCCGTGTGCGTGTGGAACTTCGCCGCCGTCGGCCGCGGCACCCCGGGCCCGTGGGATGCCCCGAAGCGGGTAGTCGCGGCCGGCCCGTACCGCTGGGTGCGCAACCCGATCTACCTGGCCGCGCTGCTCATCGTGCTGGGCGAGGCGTGGCTGTTCATGTCCCCGCAGCTCATCGCGTACGCGGCCGTGATGGCGATGTTCTTCCACCTGTTCATCACCGGCTACGAGGAACGCACGCTGGACCGCCGGTTCGGGCGCGCCTACCAGGACTACCGGGCCACCGTCCCGCGCTGGATTCCGCGTCACCCCAGCTGACCGCCGTCGTCCAGCACGCTTGGCATGCCGAACGCGGTAAGCGTGTGTGACTCGAACCGGGTCAGTGCGCAGACCTGGCTGCCCCGGGGGGTGATGACCAGCAGCCCGCTGCCGTGCCACAGCCCGGTGCTGCCGTCCCGGCTGTACACGGCCAGCGCGGGCTGCCGGTTGGCCTGGGTCTCGATGAACCGGGCCTCGGGAACCAGCCGGAACGCCACCTCAACCAGGAACTCGGCCGCCCGGGTGGTGCCCGACCAGGTCGCGGGCAGCGGCGGCATGGCGATCCGCACGTCCTCGGTCAGCAGGCTGACCACCTGGTCGATGTCGTGCGCGGTGAGCGCGGCGGCCAGCCGCTGGGCCAGCGTGGTGTCGGCCGGGCCGCCGGGCCGCGGCTCGTTCTTACGCAGGGCGGCGCGGGCCCGGCTCAGCGTCATGGCCACCGCTTCCTCGGTGGAGTCCAGCGTGCCCGCCACTTCGCGGGCGGTGAAGCCGAGCACGTCCCGGAGCACCAGTACGGCCCGGGCCCGTGGCGACAGCAGCTGCAGCGCGGTGATGAACGCCAGCGACACCGCCTCGCTCCGCTCCACCCGGGCCTCCGGGCCGGGGTCGTTGTCCGGCAGTCCGTCCAGCAGCAGGTCCGGGTAGGGCTGCAGCCAGGTCACGGTGTCCGAGCCGGTCGGCGCCGGCCCGCTGGCTGGCATGCTCATCGCGGGCTGTGGCCGCCGTGCAGCGGTGCGCAGCTGGTTCAGGCAGGTGTTGGTGGCCACCCGGTACAGCCAGGTCCGGACGGATGCCCGGGCCTGGAACGCGGTCAGGCCGCGCCAGGCCGCGAGCAGCGTCTCCTGCAGGGCATCATCCGCGTCGTCGAAGGACCCGAGCATCCGGTAGCAGTGCACGTGCAGCTCGCGCCGGTACGGCTGGACCAGCTCGGCGAACGCCTGCCCGTCACCGGTCCGGGCCCGGTGCAGCATCGCTTCCAGCAGCGGTTCGTCGGCGGTCATCGCGACTGATGCTTTCATGGTGCCCGCCCGCTAGGCCGCGAAGTGCTCGGTCAGCGGGGTCAGGTAGAACGTCGGCCAGTTGGTGTCCACGTGCACGTGCCAGTCCGCCGGCACGCCGTGCTGCTCGATGTCCAGCCGGGTGCCGCCGTCCGCCGGAGTCAGCGTGAACCGGACGATCGAGTAGACGCCGGGCGCCCACACCGGGAACCGCCAGGCCTGCACGAGCCGTTCCCCGGGCACCAGCTCGATCTGCCGGCCGAGCACGTTGCCGTCGAACGCGGAGAACTCGTCGCCCGCCGCCGGGCCGGCCACGCCGCGCTTGCCGGACAGCCCGGAGAGCGCGCTGGCGTCGGCCAGCATCGCGTACACCTGCGCCGGGTTAGCGGAAATGAGTGCCTGCTGCTGAATCATTGCGATGTCCTTTCTGTCCGGGCCGGCCTTGCCGGACGGCCTCGGCTAGATAGACACCACCCGCGCGCGGAACCTAACAACCACGCTCAGAAATCGTCCGGAGACGTGTTTACCAGGTCAAACCGTATCTGGCCGGGATTGGTGCGGCGGCGTCAGCCGGCGGCCGCCACCGCCTGCAGCATCTTCAGGTGCTTCTCCAGGGTCGGCAGGGCCTGCCGGGCCAGCGCGGTCACCTGCGGCGAGGAACCGTCCTGGATCTCTGCCCTGGTTGCCGCGATCATCTGCTCATGGGCGGTCATCATGCTGGCCGCGAAGTCATG
>DATCUG010000211.1:0-2218 GCA_036567525.1 Streptosporangiaceae bacterium
TGGCTCATCCGGATGGCCGCCGAACAGCCCGCGCAGCAGGCCCAGCTTGCCCATCTCGGCCAGCAGCGGCCGGCTGACCCGGTTGCCGGACTGCCCGGCCAGCGGGGCCAGGTCCTGCTGTGCGGTCTCCCGGACCGCCTCGGCGAACTGCTGCTCGGCGGCGGTCAGCTGGAACTCGGCCACGGGCGGAGGCCTTCCGGGATGATTGGACAATCGGAAGCCACGAATTCTTCACTCGAAGATATAACGATCGTCACCAAGGCACAATATAACGAGCCGGTGCTGGCGCACTCTCGTCACCAGCCGGCAGGCCCGGTTATCTTTGAGCAGCCACCGCAGGCCGAGGGTCGGGGAGTGATCGGGTGCAGTACCAGCTGTCCAGAGTTGTGGCCGGCCCACTGCTGCATCTCCTGTGGCGCCCGAAAGTCATCGGGATGGAGCACATCCCAGCCACCGGCGGGGCCATCCTGGCGTCCAACCACCTGTCGATCGTGGACTCGATCTTCCTCCCACTGGTGCTCGACCGGCCGCTCACCTTCGCCGCCAAATCCGAGTACTTCACCGGGACCGGCCTGACCCAGCGGCTGACCGGGGCCTACATGCGGGCCACCAAGCAGCTGTCGGTGGACCGGGACAGCTCCCGGGCCGCCCAGGACATGCTGGACGCGGCGCTCAGCCTGCTGCGCAGCGGCCAGTTGTTCGGCATCTACCCGGAGGGCACCCGGTCGCCGGACGGGCGGCTGTACCGCGGCCGCACCGGGGTGGCCTGGCTGGCGCTCAACTCCGGGCTGCCGGTCATCCCGGTGGCCATGATCGGCACCGACCGGGTGCTGCCACCCGGGTCCGCCGTGCCGCGGGTGCACCCGGTGTCGATCCGGATCGGCAAGCCGCTCACGTTCGAGGCCTACCAGAACGACACCGCCAAAGGCCGGGCCCGCCGGGCCATCACCGACCAGGTCGTCCAGGCCATCCAGGAGCTGTCTGGCCAGGAGTACGTGCCCATCTACGCCTCGGTCCGCAAAGCCCAGCTCAACGGCGACGCGCCCTGAGCCCAGCCCGCCCCGCCCGCTCGTGATCATGGCGTGGAGGCATGGAAGGCGCGGCGGTAGGCGCTGGGCGGGACACCCACGCTGGCCGTGAAGTGACGGCGGAAGTTGGCCGGGCTGCCCAGGCCGGACTGCGCCGCGACCTGGTCGATCGGCAGCGAGGTGGTTTCCAGCAACTGGCGGCCGCGCAGCACCCGCTGCGCGGTGACCCACTTGCCCGGCGTGCTGCCGGTGGCCGCGTAGAACTGCCGGATCAGGGTGCGCTCGGTCAGGCTGGCCTGCCGGGCCAGGGTGCTGATGGTGAGCGGTTCGGCCAGGTGGGCGCGCATCCAGTCGAGCAGCGGCGCCATGCCCGCCGCGGGCGGCTGGCCGAGTGGCTGCTCGATGTACTGCGCCTGGCCGCCGCTGCGGTGCGCCGGGGCGACCAGCCGCCGGGCCAGCGCGTTCGCGGTGGCCGCGCCGTGGTCGGTGGCCACGATGTGCAGGCACAGGTCGAGCCCGGCGGTGGTGCCCGAGCTGGTCAGCACGTCGCCGTCGTCCACGTAGAGCACCGACGGGTCGAGCCGGACCGCCGGATAACGGCGGGCCAGCTCGTCGGCGTAGACCCAGTGCGTGGTGGCCGGCCGCCCGTCCAGGATGCCCGCTGCGGCCAGCACGAACGCGCCGGAGCACAGCGAGACCACCCGGGCGCCGTTGCGGTGCGCGGCCTTGACCGCACCGACGAGATCGGCGGGCGGCTCCTCGTAGGCATCGCACAACGCCGCGACGATGACCGTGTCGGCCCGTTCCAGCAGATCGTAACCGTCCGGGGTATCCGGCACGAAACCGCTCCCGGTCCGCACCGGGGGTCCAGGGGGCGCGCAGATCCGCAGGTCGTAGCCGAGATCCGGCAGGCCGGGGCGGCGCCTGCCGAAGACCTCGCACGGGATGGCCAGCTCGAAGATGGGCGCGCCCGCGGTCACGGCCACACCGATAAGATGCCGCTGCATGTCACTAATTTAGCGGACATTGTCATTAGTGCCACTTGGGGGCGGCGGCCAGGCGGGAGAGTCTGGCCAGTGAACCTCCCTGGAAGGTGGACGATGACGCCAGCACAGTGCGGTCCGGCGGTAACGGAGACCGGCCAGCCCAGCGCGGTCACCGGGACCGGCCAGCCCAGCGCGGTGACCGGG
>DATCUG010000212.1:0-4589 GCA_036567525.1 Streptosporangiaceae bacterium
GCTGCCGAGTTAGCGCCCGCCGTCGGCCGGCTGCTCCGCGGCCGGGTGGCCATCGCCGCGCTGGTCCGGCCAGACGCCGATGTGCCCGGGCAGCGCCTCCAGCCGGACCCGGTCCCGCATGCCGAGCGGCTCGGTCATGTCCCGGGGCAGCTGCAGCCGCCCGGCCCGGTCCAGCACCGCGTACTCCACGGCGTGCTCGGACCGCCGTCCCTCGGCGTCGGTGGTCTCGTGCCGCAGCGTCTCGGTGCTGGTCCGGCCGTCCCGGATGGCGATCACCCGGCGCACCATGGAGGACACCGCCGGGTCGTGCGTGACCACCAGCACGGTGGCCCCGAGCTCGGTGTTGGCCGTCTGCAGCGCGCCGAACACGTCGGCCGCGGTCGCGCTGTCCAGCTCGCCGGTCGGCTCGTCGGCCAGCAGCACCCTGGGCTCGTTGGCCAGCGCTACCGCGATCGCGGTCCGCTGCTGCTCACCGCCGGACATCTGGCCGGGGGAGCGGTCCGCGCAGTACCCCACCCCGAGCACGCCGAGCAGCTCGCGGGCCCGGCCGCGGCGCTGCCGCCGGCCCGTCCCGGCCAGCCGCATGGGCAGGTCCACGTTCTGCGCCGCGGTCAGGTAGGGCAGCAGGTTCCGCGACGTCTGCTGCCAGACGAAACCGACCACGCGGCGCCGGTAGGCCAGCCGCTGCCGCCCGCTCATCGACCCCAGGTCGAGCCCGGCCACCCGCACCGATCCCGCGGTCGGGGTGTCCAGCCCGGCCAGGATGTTCATCAGCGTCGACTTGCCGCTGCCGGACGCGCCCACCATCGCGGTCAGCTCGCCGCCGGCCACCGCCATGTCCAGCCCCTGCAGCGCCTGCACCTCGATGCCCTCCGCGGTGAAGATGCGCACCAGCCGGTCACAGGCGATCAGCGGGTCAGTGACGGTTCCGGCGGTCATGACCTGCTCCTCTCGACCACTTTCTCACCCTTCAATACGCAACGCTCCTGCCACGCCACTGCCGCGCCAGGTGCGCGCGGCCATCGCCGCCGCGACGAAGGCGACCAGCAGCAGCCCAGCCACCGGGATGGCCAGTGCCGCCCAGTCGGCGCGGACCGGGACCGGCTGACCGGCCCCGGTGAATACGGACAGGTTGAGTGTTTGCGCCATCAGGGCCGGCAGCACCAGCGCGCAGGCCGACCCGGCCACCGCGGCGGCCAGCAGCGCCGGCGCCTTCTCCACCAGGACCAGCCGCCGGGCCTGCCCGGCGTCCACCCCCATGGTGGCCAGCCGGGCCAGCGTCTGATGCCGGTCCGCCGCGCCGAGGGCCAGGTCGGCCAGCAGTGCGGCCAGGCCGAACGCGGCCGCCGCGGCCAGCACCACGGCGAACATGACGTATGCGCCGTGCTGCAGCGGCGCGCCGGCCAGGCTGGCCAGCACGTCCGAGCGGAGCGTGACGGCCGCGCCCGGGACCAGGCGGCGGGTCACCGCGCGCAGCGCCGGGCCATCGATCCCGCCGCCGCTCAGCAGCATCAGGTTGACCGGGGCCGGGGCGGAGGCCGTGCTGCCCGGTGCGGCGCGCAGCGGCAGCACGACGAACGCGCCGCCGCCCGGCAGCGCCGGGGTGCCCGGGATCAGCCCGGCGACCCGGACCGTCAGCGGGCCAGCGGCGATCGTGCCCGAAAGCGCGCTGAGCCTGCCCGGGCCGCCGCGCAGCGCGGTGGCCGCGGCGGGTGAGGCGAGCACCGGCACCGGCTGGCCCGGGCCGGGCCGCGGCCTGGTCAGCACGGCCAGCTGGCTGGGCCGCAACGCCGGCCACGGCGTGCTGGCCAGCAGGGCCGGGTAACTGGCCGGGTCGACCGCGACGACGGTGAGCTGGCCGTGGCCGGGCAGCGCCCACCGGGTGACCTGGCTGGCGGTGGCGTGCTGGACGCCGGGCACGGCCGCCGCGGCGCGCTGCGCCGCCGGGCTGATGGCCGGGCCGGACAGCTCGGCGTTGAGCATCGCGTCGGCCCCGGTGGCCCGCCAGGAGGCGGCGGTCTCGCCCCGGCTGACCGCGTCCCGGAGCATGCCGGTGAACGCGGCCAGGGTGAGGGCCAGCACCACGGCGAACAACGGCAGGATGGTGGCGGCCGGGGCCCGCGCGGCCTGGGCCAGGCCGAGGAAGCGGACCGGGCCGCCGCGGCGGGTGGACAGCCGGAGCAGGCCGCGCACCATGAGCGGGCACAGCCGCATGGCCACCAGCACGGCGGGCACCGCGACCAGGACCGGGGCCAGGCTGGTGTACAGGTCGGGGCGGCCGCTGCCCGGTGCGGCCCCAGCGGTGGAGCCCTGGGCGCGCAGCACGATCAGGCCGCCCACGGCGGCCGCGCACAGCGCCAGCTCGGCCACCACGCGCCGGGCCCGGCGGCCCCGGGCAGGCTGGCCCCGTGCGGGCCGCCCGGACCGGGCCGCGTGGCCCGGGTGCCCGGGCCGGACCACCCGGTGCTGCCAGGCCACCGCGAACGGCGGCCCGATGATCGCGGTGAGCACGGCCAGGCCGCCCAGCCACCAGCTGGCCCGGGCCGGCTCGCCCGGCGTGACCAGGATGGCCAGCGCCGCCGCGGCCAGGGCGGCGGGTACGCAGACGGCCACCGTGCCGCGCAGCGTGCGCCCGGCCAGCTGGCGGACGGTGCCGCCGCGCGCCCGCAGCACGCTGAACTCATCCGACCGGCGCTCGGCCAGCATCCAGGCGGCCAGCAGGATAACCACCACCCCGGTCGCGGCCAGGCTGGCGAACAGCAGCGACAGCACCGAGTTGACCTGCGCCGAGGTGCTGAGGAAGCCGCCCAGAATGGGGCCCAGGGCACTGGACACCGCGATCGTGGTGGATGCCGGGGCCAGCGACCCGGCCAGCCGGGGCGCCTGCGCGCTCACCTTGGCCAGCCGGCCTTGCAGCCCCGCCGCCTGGTCGGCGCGCACCCCGGTCAGCGTGAGCGGGAACGCCCACTGGAAGCTCATGCCCAGCGCGCCGAGCAGGGTTTGCAGCCGGCCCAGCTGGGCCGGCCCGACGAACGCGCCGGTGACCCAGTACGGCGCCGCGTTCTGCGGGTGCTCTTCGACCGGCTGGGCCGCGGTGGGATCGGCGGTCCAGAACGCGGAGCGGGGCTGGCGCGGCCGGAGGATCCCGGTTACCACCAGGGTGACCGGCACGCTACCCGTGCTGATCTTCAGCCGGGAGCCGACGTGCACGTTCAGCTCCCGGGCGGTCGGCTGGCTGAGCGCGATGCCGAGCGGGCCAGACCCACTCGCGGTCAGCCCCGGATACCGGCCGGCCGCCAGCGACGCATGCCGGGCCAGCGGGTCGCGGTAGATCAGCTCCAGCTTCTGCTCGACGGTCGAGTTGGGGCCCGGCGGCAGCGCGGTGAGCGGCTCGGTGTGCGCGGTCAGGCCGGCCCAGCCGGCGCCCGGCGCGGACAGCGGCAGGGCCGCCCCGCCGAAGTTGTTGGCCAGCTGGCCGGTCACGGCGCCGAGCTGGCTCGAGTACATCAGCGGGGAGACCCCGTTGGCCCCGGCCAGCGCCGAGGTGAAGGCGTTCCAGTCGGCGCTGGCCAGTACCGCGGTGTCCAGCGGCGGCACGGTCCGCAGCTGGTCCTGCAGCGCCTGGGTCTGGATGTGCAGGCTCTGCCGCGGGCCAGCCACCGCGATGAACGTGCCACCGAGCACCAGGACGCCCAGGGTCAGGTAGCTCGCGGCGGCCGTGCCGCACAGCCCGCGCACCACTCTCATAACGCGTGTGCTGGTCATGCCGACTCCGCCGTGCGCAGCGTGGCGGCTGGGTCGGCGGTGCGCGCCGCGGTGGCCGCGGCCACCAGCACCGGGAGCAGCACCACCAGCGCGGCCAGCCCGAGCGCCTGGGTCCAGGCGAACATGGTGAGCGCGGGCGGCACCGGCGTGGTAGCGGCCGGGGTCAGCGTGACCGCGGGAACCAGCAGGACGGTGAGCACGCCGCCGAGCAGCAGCCCGGCCAGCGCGGCCGGCAGGCTGAGCATCAGCTCCTGGGTGCACAGCTGGCCGGCCTGGGAGCGCTGGGTCACCCCGAGCGCGGCCAGTAGCGCGCTCTCCTGCCGCCGCTGGGCCACGTTGGCCGCGATGCTGACGAAGAAACCCGCGATGGCCAGCAGCGCGGCGGCCACCGCCACCGCCAGCACGGCCTGTTGCGGCGCCGCCGACAGCGGGTTGCCGAGCAGGCCGGCCGCGAGCTGCTCCCGGCTGGTCACCGACGACCCGCCAGGCAGCAGCCCGGCCAGCCCGGGTGGCGTCCCGCCCGGGGTGGCCAGCCACCAGCTGGTCACCGGGACCGGCGGCAGCCCCCGGCTGAGCAGCGCCTGCTGTACCGCGGCCAGGTCGACGATGAGCGCCCCGGCGGCCGGCACGGTGGGGAACGAGGGCACGGCCGCGACGATGTGCACCGCGACGGTCAGGCCGTTCATGCTGTCGTCCACGGTGGCGCCGACCCCGGTGTTGCTGGCGTCCAGGAAGGACTGGGTGGCGATGGCCGGGATGGCGGTCGCGGTGGGGGCGGTGGCGGTCAGCGTCAGCTGGCCGAAGACCGGCACCGGCGGACCCGG
>DATCUG010000213.1:0-4027 GCA_036567525.1 Streptosporangiaceae bacterium
AACTGGCGGATTCCGCTGTGCGACGGCGAGGGGCGGGCCGTGTCCCTGGACGACCTGGCCGACTCCCGTGACGTGCGCGCGGTGGCCCGCGCCGTGGCTGACCGTCAGCCCAGCTGACGATCCACCTGCTGGCAGCGCAGCGCCCGGCGCACGCTGTCCTGGCCCTCGGTGAGCAGGCGGCGCAGCGCGGCGGGCGGGTTGGCCCGCTCGATGTACTCGTCGGTCAGCCGCACGGTCCGCTCGCTGATCTGGGTCACCGGGTAGGCGTTGGTCGCGAAATACTGCGCCATGTCGCTGCCCCAGCTCGCCCACACGTCGCCGACCGCGTCGAAGAACCTGGTCACGTACGGTTCGAGCAGTTCCGGGTGGCTCGGGTCCTGGAACCCGTTGACGGTGGCCCGGAACGTGGCGCCCGGCAGTGTTCCGCCGGTGATCGCCTGCCAGGCCGCCTCCTTGGCCGCCGCGTCCGGGATGGCGGCCCGGCAGGTGGCGGCCCGCCGCTGGCCCGCGTCGGTCGGGTCCCGCCCCAGTTCCAGGTCGATCTCGGCCGGGCCCACCGCGTCCTGGCTGGCCAGCCGCTGCAGCAGCCGCCAGCGCAGCTCGGTGTCCACCTCCAGGCCGTCCAGGTGGGCGGTCCCGTTCAGCAGGCCGGCCAGCAGGGCCAGATCGTCCGGCCGGGTGGCCACGCCGGTGAACGCCTGCAGGTAGGCCAGCTGCCGGTCCGACCCGGGCTCGGCCTGCTCGGCCAGGCGGCGCAGCCCGGCGGCCATGAAGCCGCCGATCCCCTCCGGCCGCCAGGCCGGGTCGGTGAACCGGTGCGCCGCCGCGGTGGCCTGCCGGATCGTGGTCTGCAGCACGCCGATCTCGCTGATCGTGTCGGCGTGGTCGATGACCATGCCGATGTACCGCCGGGCGGCCAGTTCGGCGTCCCGGCACATGTCCCAGGCCGCGGCCCAGCACAGCGCGGCGGGCAGCGGCTCGGTGAACTCGCCCACCGAGCTGATCAGCGTGCCCAGCGAGTGCTCGTCCAGCCGGATCTTGGCGTAGCTCAGGTCGTCGTCGTTGACCAGCACCAGGTCGGGCCGCCGTTCCCCGGCCAGCTCGGGCAGCACGGTGCGGTCCCCGGCGATGTCCACTTCCACCCGCCGCCGCCGGATCAGCCCGGCCGCGGTCCGGTCGTACAGGCCGACCGCGATCCGGTGCGAGCGGAGCACCGGGTGCTCCGGCGGCGCGGTCTGCACCACCGCGAACTCGGTCATCCGGTCGCCGCTGTCCAGCACGAAGTCCGGCCGCAGCGTGTTCACTCCGGCCGTTTCCAGCCACTCCTTGGACCAGCCGGCCAGCTCCCGGCCGGACGTCTCGGCCAGCGCGCCGAGCAGGTCGGTCAGTGTCGCGTTGCCCCAGGCGTGCTGGCCGAAGTAGCGCCGCACCCCGGCCAGGAACTGCTCCCGGCCGACGTACGCGACGAGCTGCTTGAGCACCGACGCGCCCTTGGCGTAGGTGATGCCGTCGAAGTTGACCTCGACCGCGGCGATGTCCGGGATGTCGGCCGCGATCGGGTGCGTGGACGGCAGCTGGTCCTGCTGGTAGGCCCAGGACTTCTGCAGCTGGCAGAACGTGGTCCAGGCGTTGACCCACCTGGTCGCCTCGGACTCGGCCAGCACGGACGCCCAGGTGGCGAACGACTCGTTCAGCCACAGGTCGTCCCACCAGCGCATGGTGACCAGGTCGCCGAACCACATGTGCGCCATCTCGTGCAGGATCGTCTCGGCCCGCATCTCCCGGGCGAAATCGGTGACCCGGGAGCGGAACACGTAGTCCTCCAGGAACGTGACGCAGCCCGCGTTCTCCATCGCCCCGGCCTTGAACTCCGGCACGAACACCTGGTCGTACTTGCCGAACGCGTACCGCGTCCCGAACGCGCCGTGGTAGAAGTCGAAGCCCTGCCGGGTGACCTCGAAGATCTCGTCCGGGTCCAGGTACTCGGCCAGCGACTGGCGGCAGTAGATGCCCAGCGGGATGCCGTCGTGCTCGCTGCGCACCTCGTAGTACGGCCCGGCCACGATCGCGGTGATGTACGTGGACATCACCGGCGACGGCGGGAAATGCCAGCGCCGCGCGCCGCCCTCGGGAGCACCCGGCTCGTCGGCCGCCACGTTGGACAGCACCAGCCAGTCCGCCGGGGCGAGCACGGAAAACTCGAAGGTGGCTTTGAGGTCAGGCTGGTCGAAACAGGCGTAGATCCGGTGCGCGTCGAACGTCTCCAGATCCGAGTACAGGTAGCTGCTGCCGTCGGCCGGGTCGGTGAACCGGTGCAGCCCTTCCCCGCTGCGTGAATAGGCGCAGTCGGCGACCACCCGCAGCTCGTTCTCGGCGCGCAGCCCGGCCAGCGTGATGCGGTTGCCGTCGAACGCGCTGGCCGGCACCGGCGTGCCGTTGAGCACGATGTCCCGGACCGCGGGCGCGGTCAGCTCGATGAAGCTGGCCGCACCGGGACTCGTGCAGCGGAACCGCACCACGGTGGCCGAGCCGAACGTGTCCGCACCCCCGGTGAGGTCGAGTTCCACCTGGTAGGAGCTGACCTCCAGCAGTTGCCGCCGGTCCCTGGCTTCGTCACGGGTGAGATTGTTCGCCACCTACCTGGCACCTTCCATGTGTGAACCGGATTCCGGGACGGAATGCGGCTGGCCGTGGGCCAGTTGTCAGCAGGGGAGTCCGGCGCACCCCCGCGCGCCACGCTCCCAGCGTGAGGTGAATCAGCCCCCCGAGTACATGAAGGAGCCTCATGACCGAGCAGGAGCTTACCCCGGTCGATTTCTGGTTTGATCCCCTCTGCCCCTGGGCCTGGATTACCTCGCGCTGGATGCTCGAGGTCCAGCAGGTCCGGCCGGTCCAGGTGCGCTGGCACGTGATGAGCCTGGCCGTGCTGAATGAGGGCAAGACTGACATGTCCGAGCGGTATGTGGAATTGATGAAGCAGGCCTGGGGTCCGGTCCGGGTGGCCATCGCGGCCGAGCAGCGGTTCGGGCCGGAGGTGCTCGGCCCGCTGTACACCGCGCTCGGCACCCGGTTCCATCACGAGAAGCTGCCCAAGGACCGGGCCACGGTCGAGGCGGCGCTGGCCGAGGCCGGACTGCCCGCCGAGCTGGCCGACGCGATGGAGTCCACCGACTATGACGAGGCGCTGCGGGCTTCGCACACCGAGGGCATCGAACGGGTCGGCTACGAGGTCGGCACGCCGATCCTCTCGATGAACGGCACGTCCATCTTCGGCCCGGTGGTCACTCCGATCCCGCGCGGCGAGGCGGCGGCCCGGCTGTGGGACGGGGTCAACCTGGTCACCCAGACCGACGGCTTCTTCGAGCTGAAGCGGAGCCGCACCCGCGACCCGATCTTCGACTGAACGGACCGCGGTCTGACACACTGGCACCCGTGCGCGTCTATCTGGGATCTGACCATGCCGGGTTCGAGCTGAAAGCGGCGCTGGTGGAGTGGCTGGAGTCCGCGGGACACCAGGCGGTGGACTGCGGTCCGGCCACCTACCGGGCGCAGGACGACTATCCGGTCTATGTGATGCGCGCGGCCAGTTCGGTGGCCGCCGACCCGGACAGTCTCGGCATCGTGATCGGCGGGTCTGGGAACGGTGAGGCGATCGCGGCCAACAAGATCCGCGGCATCCGGGCCGCGATCGCCTGGACCACCGAGACCGCCCGGCTGGCCCGGCTGCACAACGACGCCAACGTGCTCAGCCTGGGCGCCCGGATGTACCCGATCCCGGACGCGGTCGGCTTCGCCCAGGTGTTCGTGGAGACCGCGTTCTCCGGCGAGGAGCGGCACGCCCGCCGGCTGGGCATGATCGCCGACTACGAGAAGACCGGCGAACTGCCGGCCGACCCCAGCGACCCCTAACGGGCCCGCCCGGACCGGCGGCGGGACCGGTGCCGGCGGCTGCCCCGCTGCCCGCCCGTAGCCGGCTGCGCCTGTTCCTGCTTAACGCCACTGCCCGCGACTGTGCCACCCGCCGGTG
>DATCUG010000214.1:0-6369 GCA_036567525.1 Streptosporangiaceae bacterium
GCGACCAGGGCGAGCAGGTCGCCGCGCAGCGAGCCGGTGTCGGGCGGTGGGACGGCGGCCTGGATCTCGCTGAGGGCGGCATCGAGGATGAGGTTGGCCCTGGTCCCCCAGCGCCGGTAGATCGAGGTCTCGTGCACGCCGGCCCGCTGGGCCACGTCGCGGATCGACAGGTCGTCGGCCGAGCCCGCCAGCAGCACGTCGAGCGTGGCGCGCAGCACCGCGGCGCGGACCCGGGCGCTGCGCCCGCCGGTCCGGCGCGCCTTGGCCGGCGGCGTGATCATGGCCATGTGACGCAGCTTATAGCAACTCGCCTTGCGTTAACAGCAGAAGCATGCCTACGCTTAAAGCAAGAGACCATGCGTTAAGGAAGGAGATGAGGTCCGATGCTGAGCAATGCCACGGACTTCTGGCCGATCTTCTGGGCCATCTTTGGCGCGGCCGGGCTGGTCGCGGTGGCGCTGTCGGTACTGATCGCGACGATCTCGCCGTCCGGGGCCCGGCCACGCCGGGGTCACCAGGTCGCGCAGCCGGAGCTGGCCGAGCACCAGGCCGGGCAGGGTTACCCCGAGGCGGCCTGACCCAGCCGGGCCAAAGCGCAATGCCGCTGCCGTAACACCGCTTAAATGATCACCCGAGTTGTTGATGTTGAAGCAGGTCACCTTCCCGGGTGGCCTCCTTCTACATCAACAACGGGGTGGCGTTTCGGCGTGTATCACTGGTCACATCAGCATCACCGCTTAATCAGGCAGTCGTGGGCGGCTCCGGCTGTGCCGCCAACGTCAGCGGCGTGACCCAGCCGGCCCAAAGCGCATCTGTCCCAGCACCGCCGAAGCCGAATGTATCTGGCGGCCAGGCGGCGGCTCTGTCCTGGTAAGCGGCCGGCCCGGAGCTGGCCGAACTCGGAGGACAGGGGGGAACCCATGCCTGTACTGAGCCAGTACTGGTTCCACAACGGCTTCTTCCAGGGGCCATTCGACGTGTTCAACGAGCCGTACCCGGACGGCGGCTGGGCGTGGATCTCGAACGGGTCATCGTCCGCGGCGACGCTGGTCTGGAACCGCCCGGACGGAGAGCACGCGGTCGATCTCGCCGGGCAGCTCAACACCGGTGACGTGCTCAACACGGTCGACGGCGTGCTGGGCAGCCAGGCGTCCCGGACCAGCGGCATCCTGGTCCAGGGCGTGTTCTGGCCGTCGGTGCCGTACTACAGCAGCGATCCGGGGCGGCACCCAGCCTCGATGATGCTGGTCCGGGTGTACTTCGACTTCCACGTCTCGACGCCCTGGTACTGCTCGGATGCGAACGGCGACATCGACTACTACCTGGTGCTGTACCTGGACGGGGCCGGCCATGCCCAGGGTTACGTGGACGGCTGGAGTTACCACTACGACGGCGGCGGCCCGTTCTGCACCGGGTCCATCAACGACCTGCTGAACAAGGCTGTCCCGGGCGCGATCCCGCAGGTGCAGAAGATCCTGGACAGCAAGCTGGCCGTGCTGGACGCGTTCACGTTCTCCACCATGTACTTCCTGCCTGGCTCGGGGACGTCCAGCGCGGGTGACCATGCCGAGAACGCCGACACCGATCTCGCCGTAGCGGTTCTGCCGTAACCGGCTGCAGCAGGAAAGAGGACGACGATGAAGTACGACGTGATCGAGCGCCTGGAGGCGCTGCTCCGGGACGAGGGGTTCAACAGCTTCAGCACCCGGCGGGCCAGCCACGACGTGACGCTCACCGCGGCCAGGGGCGAGACCCGGCTGGTCACCCACCTCAGCGACCGGGTGTCGGTACCGTCCCGCGCCCAGCCGCACGAGGACGTGCCGGACCCGTCGGTGATCGCGGTCCGCCCGCAGGTTCCCGGCGTGCCATCCGACCCGGTGACCGGCAGCCCGGGCCGGGCCGGCGGCAGCGGCGGGGGCGTCAACGGCGGGGTCAGCCGGGCCGGCTGACCGCACAGTGGGCCCGTTCGCCGCAGGCAGGCGGGCGGACCCACGTCAACTCAGGACACCGCCAGCACGATGGCGTGCAGGACCAGCCCAACGGCGGCCCCGACCACCGTGCCGTTGATCCGGATGTACTGCAGATCCCGCCCGAGCAGCAGTTCCAGCTGGCTCGACGTCTCGGCCGCGTCCCAGCGCTCGATGGTCCCGGTGACCAGCCCGGCCAGCTCGTCGTGGAACTGATCGGCCAGTGCCCTGGCCCCGGACTCGATCATCCGGTCCAGGCCCTGCTGCAGGCGGTAGTCGGACCCGAGCCGCTCCCCGGCCGCGACCAGGGCTCCGGCCAGCCGGCGGCGCAGCTCAGACTCCGGGTCCGCCGACTGGCTCCGCAGCCCGTCCTTGACCTGCTGCCACAGCGACGAGGACCAGTCCCGCAGCCCGGCGCTGCCCAGCACGTCACGCTTGATGCGCTCGCCGCGTTCCCGCAGCTCCGGGGACGTCTCCAGCCGCTCGGGAAGCCGGGCGATCCACTCCTCGAACTGCTGCCGCGTCGGGTCGCCGGGATCGGCGGCCATCGCGACCAGCCGCTGGCGCAGCCTTGTGTACAGCCGGTCGAAGGCCCGCCGGTAGACGGCGTCCGGTACCCAGCGCGGCCGCTCGGCCTCGAACAGCTCCCGCAACTCCTCGTAGTGGCTGCCGATATAGCCGTCAGCACCGGACAGGATCGTGTCGAACAGCTCCGTGTGGTGGCCTTCGGCAATGATGACCCGCAGCACCCGCCCGGCCAGCGGGGCCACGTCGACGGCGGCTATGGCCCGGGTCACTTCGGCGCTGAGGATGCGCTGGACATCCTCGTCGCGGAAACTCTCGGCCACGGTGACGACCAGGTCCGCCGCGTAGCCGGCGAACCGGGCCGCGTTGGCCTTGTCGGCCAGCCAGGCGGCCAGCCGGGGCACCAGGTGCACGGAACGGATCCGCTCGGCCAGCACGTCGGCGGACAGGAAGTTCGCCTGGACGAACTGGCCCAGGGTGGCCGCGAACTGGTCCTTGCGCTCCACGATCAGCGCGGTGTGCGGTATCGGCACGCCCAGCGGATGCCGGAACAGGGCGGTCACCGCGAACCAGTCGGCGATGCCGCCGACCATCGAAGCCTCGGCACCGGCCTGCACGTAGCCGAGCAGCACCCCGTGGGCGCCGACCGCCGTCACGACCGCGAACAAGACCGTCGCCCCGGCCAGCAGCGCGGTAGCCCGGCGGCGCGCCGCGACCAGGCCGCGGGCCCGCGCGGCTACCGACTCATCCCCGGCCGTGCGGACCGGTGCGGCCGGAAACGGTGCGCTAGGTTCCATCGGCCCAACGATATTGACTCCGCCGCCCGCGCACTGACCAGGCTCTGCTGCTTAACGGCTAGCGCGGCGGACTCACCCCCAGGCCGGCGCGCGGTGACCGCCCCGGCCGACCGGGTACGGCCGGGGCACAGCACACCGTACTGGCGTTCGGAAAATGGACGGGTTAGCGCGCAGCGGGATTACCGGACGTGACGGTGAAGATTCACCGTCACGGTACACGTTCTGGAAAACCGGTAACCTGGCAGCATAGCCGCCGGCAGTCGCCCAGAGGGGGGCATGATGACAGCCGAAGAAGCTGGCCCGACGTCCAGGGCCGCCCGCCGTCGCCGCCGTGAGCCAGCCGCCCAGCCGGCCGGGCAAAACCAAGGCGGGCCCGACCTCGATGTCGGCATCCTCATCACGATCCGGTCCCTGCTGCCGGACCTGGCTCCGGTCGAGCAGCGGGTGGCCCAGGCGGTGCTGGACGACCCGGGCGGGGTGGCCTGGCGGAGCATCTCCGAACTGGCCCGATCCTGCGGCACGTCAGCCACCAGCGTGGTGCGGTTCTGCCGGGCCATCGGGCTGCGCGGCTACCCGGAACTGCGGCTGGCCCTGGCCGGGGCGGTGGCGCACGATGACGCGTCGGCGGTCGCCGCGGCGTCCAGCGACATCGACCCGGCCGACGACCCGGTGACGGTGACCAAGAAGATCGCCTACGCGGACGCGGCCGCGGTCACCGAAACGGCCAGCCGCCTCGACACCGGCACGCTGGTCCAGGTGGTCGACGCGCTGTCCACCGCGGGCCGGATCGATATCTACGGCGTCGGCGCGAGCGGGTTCGTGGCCGTGGACCTGGAGATGAAGCTGCAGCGCATCGCCAAGCCGGCGTTCGCCCTGCCGGACCCGCACCTGGCCATCCAGTCCGCTTCGCTGCGCAGCCAGGGCGATGTCGCGATCGGCCTGTCGCACACCGGCACCACGGTGGACACGATCGACGCGCTGGCCGAGGCCCGGTCGCACGGCGCCACCACGGTGGCGGTGACGAACTTCCCGTGGTCTCCCATCACCGAGGTGGCCGACTTCACCTTGCTCACCGCGGCCCGCGAGACCGCGTTCCGGTCCGGCGCGATGACCAGCCGGATCGCGCAACTGACCGTGGTGGACTGCCTGTTCGTCCTGCTGGCCCAGCGCGACCTGCCCAGCACCCTGGACGCGCTGGAGCGGACGTTCGCCGCGGCCCAGGCCAAGCGGGTGCGCCGCCCGCGCCAGTCGCGGCCGTTAACACCGGAACCCGGCTGGTCCGGCCGGCTCAGCCTGTAACTGAGCGGCTCAGCCCGTGACGGCGCCGGCTCAGCCTTTGACCGCGCCGACCACCGTCATCCGGATGATCTGCCGCTGCGAGATGGCGAACAGCACCGCCACCGGCAGGCTGGCGATCACGATGCCGGCCGCCAGCAGCGTCCACTGGCTCTCGTTGGAACCGAAGAAGTTGTAGATACCCCGGGTGACCGGGAACAGGCCCGGGTCGGCCAGCAGCACGACCGGCCCGATGATGTCGTTCCACACCCCGAGCAGCCCGTACAGGAACGCGATGAGCAGCGCGGGCCGGGTCAGCGGGACCACCACCCGCATCAGGTAGCTCAGGTAACCCGACCCTTCCATCCAGGCCGCCTCGTCCAGCTCGGCCGGGATCGAGCTGATGAACGCGGTCAGCAGCAGCACGGCCAGCGGCAGGCCCGGTTCGACGTGCAGCAGGATGTACCCCGGCCGGTTGTTGTACAGGTGCAGCAGCCGGGCCTCGGCGAACAGCGGGATCACCGAGAACGGCAGGAACAGCCCGATGAACAGCAGGGTGTACAGCGCCCCGCTGCCGCGGATCAGGCGGCGCGCGATCGGGAACGCGATCAGCAGGCCGAGCACGGTGGACAGCGCCGCGGCGACGACCGAGTAGACCGCCGTGTTGACCAGCTCGGTACCCAGGTTGGCCTGGGACCAGGCGCCGCTGAAGTTGTGCACGTCCGGCGAGCCCGGGGTCAGCGGCGAGTTCAGGAAGTGGGTGGGCGACTCGAACGCCAGCATCACCGCGTACAGCACCGGCAGCAGGAACAGGATCGCCACGAGCAGGCTCATGGCGATCCCGCCGATCAGCCTCGGACGCCGCACGGCCAGACCCCTCTCATCCGAGCAGCCGCCGCTCGCGCAGCCGGAGCAGCACCATCAGCGGCAGCGCCACGATCAGCGTCAGCACGAACAGCACCACGCTGACCGCCGCGCCGTAGCCCAGGTTGGCCTGGAAGGTGCCGAACGCCGCGTTGAACGCGAGCATGCCGAGCGTCTGCGTGCCGTACTGGCCGTCGGTCAGCACATAGATCAGGTTGTAGGTGGTGAACGCGCCGACCACGGCCAGCAGCACGTTGGCCGTCACGGCCGGCGCGAGCAGCGGGAACGTGATGCGGCGCAGCCGCGTCCAGGCGCCCACTCCGTCCATCCCGGCCGCCTCGTAAATCTGCGGGTCGATGGCCCGCAGCCCGCCGATGAACACCAGCGTGGAGAACCCGGCGTTCTGCCAGATCTGCACGAAGATGACCAGCACCATGGCCCAGTTGTCCGCGCCGAAGAACGCGGAGTGGATGCCGAACACGCCAAGAAACGACTCGGCCGGCCCCTGCTGCGGGTTGAAGATGAGGATCCAGAGCAGGCCGACCACGGTGACGCCGAGCGCGATCGGCAGGAACACCAGCATCCGGCCGATCGCCGCCGCCTTGCCGGACCCGGACAGCCGGTGCGCCAGCAGCAGGGCCAGCGCGTTCTGCCCGAGGGTGACCCCGAGCACGAACACCACCGTGGCCAGCACGCCCTGGTCGAAGCCGGGCGCGTTGCTGGAGAACATCGAGCTGTAGTTGGCCCAGCCGATGTTGTGCACCGGCGCGTTGGGCAGCGCGGTGTAGTCGGTGAACGAGATGATCACGTTGCCGACCATCGGGACGAGGCCGAACAGCGCGTATACGGCCAGCCCGAGCAGCAGGCCGCCCCACATGGCCAGCTGGGAGCCGCGGCTGAGCAGCCGGGCCGGACGGCGCCGCCCCGGTCGGCGCCGCCCC
>DATCUG010000215.1:0-11873 GCA_036567525.1 Streptosporangiaceae bacterium
GTCGGCGGGCCGGCCCGGGAGTTCGGCGCCGTCCGGCAGTACCTGCCCGGCGCCGATGTCGGCGGCCAGCTGGGCGGCGGCCGGGTCGGTGTCGGCCAGCCAGACGGCCACCCCGCGGGACCGCAGGGCCAGCGCCACTGACGTGCCGATCAGGCCGGTCCCGATGATGACCGCACTGGCCGGGGCCGGGGCTTCTGGCGGGCGTCCCGCTGGCTGGCTCACTGGTTCACTCACTGGTTCACTCACTGGGCGATATCCAGCCGCAGCGCGGCCGCACCGCGCAGGTAGACATGCTGCACCGCGGAGCGCGGCTGGTCCGTCTCCACGTGCATGAGCAGCCGGACCACCCGGGGCATCCCATGCGGCACCGCGATCTCGGTGGTGCACAGCAGGGGCACGTCCTGAAACCCGATCTTGCGGGCGGCCAGCGCCGGGAACTCCGCGTTCAGGTCAGGCGTCCCGGTGAACACCACACTGATCACGTCGTCGGTGTGCAGGCGGTTGCGCTCCATCACCTCGGTGACCAGTTCGGTGGTGCCTTCCAGGATGGACTCCCGGTCGTTCGCGTCCACCTGGACCGCACCGCGGATTGCCCTGACCGCCACCAGCCTGCTCCTTCTTGCCTTGCCGTCAGCTCCGGCGAGTTGCCAGGCACGATCTTGTCACACCAGGTCAGAGTCCAACTGAGCGATCGTGCCCGGCCTGGTTACAGTCCAACTGCCGAATACAGCTCGCCTATTTCCCGGGTGGTCAGCGCCCGGGTGGTGCTGGGCCGGAGCGAGCCCAGCGCGACCGGGCCGACATGGGTGCGGACCAGCCGGCTGACCGGATGGCCGACCTCGGCCAGCATCCGCCGCACGATGTGCTTGCGCCCCTCGTGCAGGGTGATCTCCACCAGCACCCGCGCGCCGGCCCGCTCGACCACCCGGAACTTGTCCGCGCTGGCCACGCCGTCGGCCAGCTCGACGCCGCTGAGCAGCCGCCGGACGGTATCCCGGGACACCGGGCCGGGCACGTCAGCCAGGTAGGTCTTGAGCACCCCGTAGCTGGGGTGGGTCAGCCGGTGGGCCAGCTCACCGTCGTTCATCAGCAGCATCAGGCCCTCGGTGTCATAGTCGAGCCGGCCCACGTGGTACAGCCGCTGCGCCTGGTTACCGAGGAAGTCGGCGATGGTTTGCCGGCCCCGGTCGTCGGACATCGTGGTGAGCACCCCGGCGGGCTTGTTCAGCGCCAGGTAGACCAGATCCTGCCGGGCCGGGATGCGCCGCCCGTCCACCCGGATGATCTGGTGCTGCGGATCCACCCGGGCGCCGTACCGGCGGACGGTCTCGCCGTCCACCTCGACCCGGCCCGCGCCGATCAGCTCCTCGCAGTGCCGGCGGCTGCCCACCCCCGCCGCGGCCAGCACCTTCTGCAGCCGGACCCCGCCCGGCACGTCGGTGAGGTTATCCCGCTCATCGTCGCCCGGCTCAGGATCCCTGGTGTTCATCGACGGCATCCTCAACGTCCTCGACATGCTCGGGCAGGAACGGCGCGAGTTCCGGCAGCTCCTCCAGGCTGGCCAGGCCGAGCCGCTCCAGGAAGTATCCCGTCGTCCGGTAGAGGATAGCCCCGGTCTCGGTGTCGGTCCCGGCTTCCTCGACCAGGCCGCGCAGGGTGAGGGTACGGAGCACACTGTCGCAGTTGACGCCGCGTACCGCGGACACCCGGGCCCGGCTCACCGGCTGCCGGTAGGCCACCACGGCCAGGGTCTCCAGCGCCGCCTGGGTGAGCCGCACCTCCTGGCCGTCGCGGACGAACCGTTCCACCACCGGCGCGCAGTCGGCCCGGGTGTAGAAACGCCAGCCGCCGGCCACCTCGCGCAGGTCGAAGCCGCGCCCCTCCGCGTCGTAGGACGCGGCCAGGTCGCGCAGCGCGGCCGTCACCTCGCCGCGCGGCCGCTCCAGCACCTGGGCGATGACGACCTCAGGCACCGGCTCGTCCACCACCAGCAGGATCGCCTCCAGGCTGGCCCGCAGCCCCGGGCCAGCGGTCACCTCGGGCGCTGGCGCCGCCTGCTCGTCGTCCGGCACTGCGTCGCCGGGCACCTCGCTCATGCTTCCTCGTTCCCTTCCCCAGCAGCGTCCTCATCCCCCGCCGCGAGCGGCCGGACAGGCTGATCCGCCACCCAGGTGACGTACAGCTCGCCCAGCGGGGTGACCTGGTCGAAGCTGACGCTGCCTTCCCGGTACAGCTCGAGCAGGGCCAGGAACCTGGCCACCACCTCGTACGTCCCGGCGCAGTCCGCGGCCAGCCGCCGGAACGTGGCCCGGCCCAGCCGGGTGAGCTGGCTGGCCAGGATAGCCGCCTGCTCGCGGACGGTGGTCTGCGGCGTGTGCAGGTGCGCGGTGGACACCTCGGGCACCGGGCGGGGCGCCAGCGTGCGGGCGGCGATGGCAGCGAACTCAGCCGGCCCGAGACCGAGCAGGACTTCCGGCAGCAACTCGGCGAACTGCGGTTCCATCGGCACCCGGCGGGCGAACCGGCGGCCCTGGACCGACATCCGGCCCGCGAACACCGCCGCCACCTCCTTGTACGCCCGGTACTGCAGCAGCCGGGCGAACAGCAGGTCTCTGGCCTCCAGCAGGGCCAGGTCCTCCTCGTCCTCGACTTCCCCGCTGGGCAGCAGCCGGGCCGCCTTGAGGTCGAGCAGGGTCGCCGCGACGAGCAGGAAGTAGCTGGCCTGATCCAGGTCCCAGCCATCGGCGCGGGCCCGGATGTAGGCGATGAACTCATCCGTCACCTGGGACAGCGCGACCTCGGTGATGTCCAGCTTGTGCTTGGAGATCAGGCCGAGCAGCAGGTCGAACGGGCCCTCGAACACGTCGAGGTGCACTTCGAACCCGCCCGGGCTGGTGCCCTGCGCAGCCGCGTCGCCTGGCTCCGCTGTCACCGCACCCGTCACCCCGTTACCCGCCGCCTCATGTCATGTCCCGCAGCCGCCCGGCCAGCAGGCTCGCCTCGCCCTCGGCATCGAGATCGGCGAGCATCACGGCGATAGCCTCCCGGACCAGCCTGCCACGATCCACAGTAATCCCATACGCGCGCAGCGCGAGCCGGGCTCGTTCCAGGTCGAGCAGCTCGGCTGCGGACAGGTATACAGTGATCTTCTGCGGGTGCGCCTCGCGTCCGCTGGCCTGGCGGCCCGTTCCGGGTGACGGCCCCGGCGTGGCCGGCCGGAGCAGTTCAGCGACACCCGGCAGGCTCACCCGGCGCGGACGGGACCGCCCCACACCTGGCCCCCCAGCACGTCCCGGGTCACTGCTGCTTCTGCCACCGGTCCAGCACTTCGCGGGCGAGTTCCCGGTACGAGCTGGCCCCGGTGGACGACGGGTCGAAGCTGGTGATCGGCTCACCCGCCACGGTGGCGTCCGGGAACCGCACGGTGCGGTTGATCACGGTGTGGAAGACCTTGTCGCCGAACCCCTTCACCACCTCGGCCAGGACTTCCCGGGAGTGCAGCGTCCGGGAGTCGTACATGGTGGCGAGCAGCCCGTCGATGCCCAGCTGCGGGTTCAGCCGGGTGGACACCTTGTCGATCGTCTCCAGCAGCAGGGCCACCCCGCGCATCGCGAAGTACTCGCACTCCAGCGGGACCAGCACCCCGGCCGCGCAGGCCAGCGCGTTGACGGTGAGCAGGCCGAGGGACGGCTGGCAGTCGATGAGCACGATGTCGTAGTCCGGCAGCACCGGCTGCAGCACCCCGCCGAGCACGAACTCGCGGCCGACCTCGTGCACCAGCTGGACTTCCGCGCCGGACAGGTCGATGTTGCTGGGCAGCAGGTCCATGCTGTCCACGCTGGTCTTGAACACCACGTCAGCGGCGCTGAGCCCGCGCTCCATCAGCAGGTTGTAGACGGTGGCCTCCAGCTCGTGCGGTTGGATGCCCAGGCCGACCGACAGCGCGCCCTGCGGGTCGAAATCCACCAGCAGGACGCGGCGGCCCTGCTCGGCCAGGGCGGCGCCCAGGTTGATCGTGGTGGTGGTCTTGCCGACCCCGCCCTTCTGGTTACACACGGCGACGATGCGGGCGGGACCGTGAGTGAGCAAGGGTTCCGGGTCGGGAAAAGCCGGTAGCGGCCGACCGGTGGGCCCGATCATGCCGGGCTCCAGCTCCATCACGTGCGTCCCTGCTGCCATGCGCCGCACCTCCCCGGCGGACTCGGCAAAAATTGCCTCCGCTGGAACCAGGACACTAGGCCCTGCCTGGCCGGCCGGCAAGCCGACTCACCGTAAGCCCAGCTAATAGCCCAGGAATGGCAGGCACTTCAGCCGAGGGCCCGGGGATGCGCGGCCGAGTACACCTCGCGCAGCTTGTCCACCGTGACCATGGTGTAGATCTGCGTGGTGGTGACGGAGGCGTGGCCGAGCAGTTCCTGCACCACGCGCACGTCCGCTCCGCCGTCCAGCAGGTGCGTGGCGTAGGAGTGGCGCAGCGTGTGCGGCGACACCCCGCCCAGGCCGGCCCGGCCCGCCGCCGCCTTGAGCACGGCCCACGCGCCCTGCCGGGTGAGCCGGCCGCCGCGGGCATTCAGGAACACCGCCGGGCTGGCGGACGCCCGGCGGGACGCGGCGGCCAGGGCCGGCCGGCCGCGGACCAGGTACGCCTCCAGCGCCTCCCGGGCGTAGCGGCCCACCGGGACCAGCCGGTCCCGGCCGCCCTTGCCGGTCAGCCGGACGGTGGCCGGCGGCTCGTGATAGTCCGGGCGGCCGCCCGGCGGCACGGCCGTGAAGTTGAGATCGTCGACGTCCAGCCCGACCGCTTCGGAGATCCGGGCGCCGGTCCCGTACAGCAGCTCCAGCAGCGCGCGGTCGCGCAGCGGGCGCAACTGGTCGCCGCCGTCACCCGCGGCCGCCGCGGCGATCAGCCGCTCCACCTCCGGCACCCCGATCGCCCGGGGCAGCTTCCGGGGCGACGCGGGCGGGTGCACGGCGCTGGCCGGGTCGGTCCCGGCCAGGCCCTCAGCCGCGGCGAACGCGTGCAGGCCGCGGACGGCGACCACCGCCCGGCCGGCCGAGCTGGCCGCGAGCGGGAGGTGGTCACCGTCCCCCTCGCGCAGCCCGGCCACGAACGCCGCGACATCCTCGGTGGTCACGTCGCCGATCATGGTGCGGCCGCGGCTGGCCAGCAGCGCCTGGTAGCGGAGCAGATCACGCCGGTAGGCCTCCAGCGTGTGCGCGGCCAGGCCCCGCTCCACCGTCAGGTGATCAAGGTAACGATCGACCGCCCCCGCCAGGGCGGTCAGCTCAGCACCTCGCTCACCGGTGTCGACGGCAGGCCGTGCGCGTCCGCCACTGGCTGGCAGGTCAGCACGCCCTCGTGGGTGTGCAGCCCCTGGGCCAGTGCCGGGTCGGCGCGCAGCGCGTCGCGCCAGCCCCGGTTGGCCAGCTCGACCACGTAGGGCAGGGTGACGTTGGTCAGTGCGTAGGTGGACGTGTGCGGCACCGCGCCCGGCATGTTGGCCACGCAGTAGAACACCGACCCGTGCACCCGGTAGGTGGGCTCGGCATGCGTGGTGGCGTGCGAGTCCTCGAAACAGCCGCCCTGGTCGATCGAGATGTCCACCAGCACCGAGCCCGGCTTCATCCGGGACACCAGCTCGTTGGACACCAGCATGGGCGCCTTGGCCCCGGGCACCAGCACCGCGCCGATGACCAGGTCCGCGTCGATCACCGCCCGCTCGATCTCGTACGTGTTGGACGCGACCGTCTGGCAGTGCCCCTGATAGATCGCGTCCGCCGAGCGCAGCCGGGCGACGTTCTTGTCCACCAGCAGCACCTCGGCCTGCATGCCGAGCGCGATGGCGGCGGCGTTCATCCCGGACACGCCCGCGCCGAGCACCACGACCTTGGCCGCGTACACGCCGGACACGCCGCCCATCAGCACCCCCCGCCCGCCGCCGTCCCGCTGCAGGTGGTGCGCGCCGACCTGGGGCGCCATCCGGCCGGCCACCTCGGACATCGGCGCCAGCAGCGGCAGCGTGCGGTCCGGCAGCTGCACCGTCTCATAGGCGATCGAGGTGATGCCGGAGTCGAGCAGCGCATCGGTGCACGGGCGGGACGCGGCCAGGTGCAGGTAGGTGAACAGCACCTGGCCCTTGCGCATCCGGTGGTACTCCTCGGCCACCGGTTCCTTGACCTTGAGGATCAGGTCACCGGCCTGCCACACGTCGTCCGCGGTCGGCAGGATCTGCGCACCGGCCGCGACGAAGTCCTCATCCGGGATGGACGACCCGGTACCGGCATCGGCCTGGATGACCACCTCGTGGCCGCCGCGCACCAGCTCGTGCACGCCCGCCGGGGTGATCGCCACCCGGTACTCGTGGTTCTTGACTTCTTTGGGAACGCCTACCTTCATCGGCCGCAAGCCCTTTCTTCATAACTCCTGCGCCCGGCCCCGTTGCCGGGCACGCCGAGTCCTGCTGGACCCGCCGCCGCTGGCTGGTCAGTTCTCCGGCGCGTCCGCGGGCCGGAGGCCAGCGAACTCGCCGCAACGAGCGGCATACGCGGACAAGATACCCACCGCGGTGACGCCATTGTGCAGGTCACCCACCATGAGCCGGTGCACCGCGGCGTCCAGGTCCACCCAGCGGACCATGAGCTGAGCCTCTTCGTGCGACGCCACGTAGTCCCGTTCCTCCTCCGGAACCAGGCGCAGCTCACGGGCCAGAAATACCCGGATTCGCTCGGTGCTGATCCCCGGCGAGGAGTAGTAGTCGGTCAGCACGTGCCAGTCAGCCGCCGTGTACCCGGTTTCCTCGAGCAGTTCCCGCGCCGCGGTGTCGTGCAGCGGCTCCCCGGCCACGTCCCGCAGGCCGGCCGGCACCTCCCAGAGCAGCCGGCCGACCGGGTGCCGGTACTGCCGGATCAGCAGCACCTGGCCGGCCTGGTCCAGGGCGACCACGGCGACCGCGCCGGGGTGCTGCACCACCTGCCGTGGCGCCACATCGCCGTCCGGCATCTGGACCAGGTCGTTACGCACGGTCACGAGCGGGCCCTGCACCTGCTCGGTGGAGGACACCACCGGCCAGTCTTCGGCCACATCACGCAGCGGGACCTGGCCGGGCCGGTCCACCGCGGAGGTCACGCGCTGGCCGCGGCGGGCTGCCCGAGGGCCGCTTCCGTCCGGCGCACCGTCCTGGCCCGTTCCCGCGCCGCCGCGACCAGGCCGGCGAACAGCGGGTGGGCCCGGGTCGGCCGGGACAGGAACTCCGGGTGCGCCTGGGTGGCCACGAAGAACGGGTGCTCGCCGCGCGGCAGTTCGACGAACTCGACCAGCCGGCCGTCCGGCGACAGCCCGGAGGCGATCAGCCCAGCCTCCTCCAGCGCGGGGCGGTAGGCGTTGTTCACCTCGTACCGGTGCCGGTGCCGTTCCTCGACCACATCGGCGCCGTACAGCTCACGCACCGTGGAGCCCTCGGCCAGCACGGCCGGGAACAGCCCGAGCCGCATCGTGCCGCCCATGTCCCGCTCCCCGGCCACCACGTCCTCCTGGTCGGCCATGGTGGCGATGACCGGGTGCGGGGTGTCCGGGTCGAACTCGGCGCTGTTCGCGTCGGCCAGCCCGGCCACGTCCCTGGCCACCTCGATGGCCAGGCACTGCAGGCCCAGGCACAGGCCGAGCAGCGGGATGCGGTTCTCCCGGGCGAACCGGATCGCACCCACCTTGCCCTCGATGCCGCGCACCCCGAACCCGCCCGGGATCAGGATGCCGTCCACGTCGGCCAGCTGCTGGGCCGCGCCATCCGCGGTCTGGCAGTCGTCGCTGGTCACCCACCGGATGTTCACCCGGGCGTCGTTGGCGAACCCGCCCGCCCGCAGCGCCTCGGCCGGCGAGAGGTACGCATCGGGCAGGTCGACGTACTTGCCGACCAGCGCGATGGTGACGCTGTGCGCGGGCCGGTGCACCCGGCGCAGCAGCTCGTCCCAGTCACTCCAGTCCACGTCGCGGAACGGCAGGCCCAGCCGCCGCACCACGTACGCGTCCAGCCCTTCGGCGTGCAGCACCTTGGGGATGTCGTAGATGGACGGGGCGTCCACCGCGGACACCACCGCCTCCTCGTCCACGTCGCACATCAGGCTGATCTTGCGCTTCAGCCCGTCGCTGATCGGCCGGTCGCTGCGGCACACGATGGCGTCGGGCTGGATACCGATGCTGCGCAGCGCGGCCACCGAGTGCTGGGTCGGCTTGGTCTTCAGCTCCCCGGACGGGCCGATGTAGGGCAGCAGCGAGACGTGCAGGAAGAAGCAGTGGTCCCGGCCGATCTCGTGCCGGATCTGCCGGATCGCCTCCAGGAACGGCTGCGACTCGATGTCCCCGACGGTGCCGCCGACCTCGGTGATGACCACGTCCACGTCCGGCCCGCCCATCTCGATGATGCGGGACTTGATCTCGTTGGTGATGTGCGGGATGACCTGGACGGTGTCGCCCAGGTAGTCGCCGCGGCGCTCCTTGGCGATCACGCTGGAGTAGATCTGCCCGGTGGTGACGTTGGCCGAGCCGCGCAACCTGGTGTCCAGGAACCGCTCGTAGTGCCCGACGTCCAGGTCCGTCTCGGTCCCGTCGTCCGTGACGAACACCTCGCCATGCTGGAACGGGTTCATCGTGCCGGGATCGACGTTCAGGTACGGGTCCAGCTTCTGCATGGTCACGTTCAGGCCACGCAGCTTGAGCAGCCGGCCGAGGCTGGACGCGGTCAGCCCCTTGCCGAGGCTGGAAGCAACTCCCCCGGTGACAAAGAGATGCCTGGTCGGTGCGTGCCGTTGGGTTTGCCGTGTTACGTACGGTGACGCAGCCAAGTGAAGGCTCCCGTGGTCGGTGCGATGCGGAGAACCCGCCGGTCCACGGAACTTCAGAATATCAGCACACGGTCGAAGTGCTGGGTTCCCCGTCCGCCGAGCGCAACCGATCTTGTCCCGAGGCGCGGCTTTCTTCGCCTGCCTCGCCGAACCGGGCCAGCAGCACGGCACACGCCACGGCCAGGATGAAGGCCAGCACCGCTACCGCGGTCAGGCCATGCCGGGTGTGGTCGCCGAGGAACAGCACACCGATCAGGGCCGGCGGCGCGGTCTCGGCCAGCACCACCGCGGCCGTGGCCACCGTGACGCTGCCGCCTTCCAGCGCGGTCGCGTACAGCATGAACGACACGATGCCCGCCGCGGCCAGCGCGTAGGCGGCCGGGTCGCGGACCAGCTCGGTCAGGGAGAACCCGGGCAGCACCCGGGCGGCCACCGCGACGATGCCGTAGCCCAGGCCGGCCACCGCGCCCAGCACCAGGGTGCGGGCCGGGTTGCCGAGCTTGGACGCGGCCACCCCGGCCACCGCCACCCCGGCCACGGCCACGATCAGCGCCAGCTTGAACGCCTCGCTGACCCCGGTGGCCCCCTCGGCACCGGCCGAGACGCCGAGCAGCCCGACACCGACCACCACGCCGGCCACCGCCAGCCATTCCCGCCAGGTCAGCTGAACGTGGATCAGCCAGGAGGCCAGCACGGCGGTGACGGCCAGGTTGCCGGCCACGATGGCCTGCACGGCGAACAGCGGCAGCCGATGCAGCGCGACCAGCTGGGCGACGAAGCCGAGCATGTCCAGGCCGAGGCTGACCAGGAAGCGCCACTGGCCGAGCAGCCGGACGATCAGGCTGGGGTCGACCTCGCCGAGCGGGCTGGCCGGCTGGCTTCGATTGCCCGTGCTTCGATTGCCCGTGCTTGAAGTGGGCGTGCGGCGGCTGGCCGCGCGTACCGCCACGGCCTGCATGACGGACGCGATGCCGTAACAGAGGGCAGCCACAACCGCGGCCACCAGACTGACCCACACCCTTACGACACTACGCTGAAGGTTTCCTGAACGGCCAGTTCGGTCCCCGGAGTAGGGGAAAGATCAGGGAAAACCCCGAATAACCGGGTTCGTCACGACCTGGTCAAGGTAGCCGTATCCCGTGCCGGGCCAGGTCGGCGCGGGCTGCGCCGGCGCTGGTGAATTGGTGGCTCCGGATGCCCAGGGCGGCCGCGGCCGCCACGTTGTCCGGGCGGTCATCGAGGAAGATGACCTCGGCCGGCTCGGCCTGCAGCACGGCCAGCGCGGCGCGGAAGCACTCCGGGTCAGGCTTGGCCAGCTTCAGGTCGCAGCTGAAGATCAGGTGCTCGAAATGCGCCGCCACCGGCAGGCCGGACACGGCCTGTGCGGTGTCCTCAGGAGCGTTGGACAGCACGGCCAGCCGCACCCCGGCCGCGGCCAGCCCGGCCACCAGGTCCAGGCTGGCGGGCCGCTGATGCAGCCAGGACCCGGCGTCCAGCTTGCTCAGCTCGGCGATCTGCGCGTCGGTGAAGCTGCCGCCCAGGTCGGCGGCGACCTGCTGCCAGTACCCGGTGACGTCAAGCGCGGCCCGGTCGTAGTCCAGCCGGTAGGCCCAGTACGGGATGAGCAGGTCGGCCACGGCGCACCTGGCCACCTCGGCCAGCCGGGCCACGTCGCCCGCTGGCTGTGGCTCGCAGATGACGTTGCCGTAGTCGAATAGCACCCAGGTCATGCGTACCCTTCCTGGCCGGCGGCTGGCCCCTGCGAACCTACCAGTCACCGCAAACCAGCACGTTCCAGGCGTAGCCGGGCACCAGTCAGCCCAGGCGCGGAGGCTGGGGGTACACAACAGCACCCCCAGCCGCCGCGGGCTGGGGGTGCCGTCCTGGGAGCGCTGCCTGGCTAGCTGCCCTGCAGGGCGGAACTGCTCGGGTGCGGCACGCCGAGGGCCTTGGCCAGGTCGATCCAGAACGTGGCCGAGCTGGCCTGGCGGACCGGGCCGGCTCCGCTGACCCCGCCGCAGCCGCCGGCCGTGACCTTCACCACCGGCAACGCGGCCCGGCCGGCCGCGAAGCTCAGCCGGTAGCTGACACCCAGGTCGGCCGGGCAGCTCAGCACGGTGCCCTGCGGCATGGCCGGCAGCCCGCAGATGGCCTGGGCCACGCCGCGGGCGGTGGCCGGGTTGGTGATGGTGACCCCGGCGGGAGCGGCGAAGTGCAGGTGGTTCTGCGGCAGCGCATTGACCCGGGTGACCGCCAGCCGGGTCACCGCCGCCGTGTCCCGGCACAGCGCACCACTTGCCCGGGCCGGGCTGGTACTGGCGGGCGGGCTGGTGCTGGCGGCCGGGCTGGCCGGCTGGGTAGCGCTGGACGTGGTGGCGGCCTGCTCGGTCCCGCAGGCGGCTAGCGCCAGGCCGGCCAGCGCGGCCAGGGCGGCCGCGGCCCAGCGCATCGTGGGCATGCCCATGACACACCTCATTCCTAGCCCCCCACTGCTGCCAGTGCGAGCCAGGGCACTGAGCGGCGGCCTGGACCGCTCAGTGCCCTGAACTACTTTTTGGACGTTCCGCGAGCGCGTGTGGTTCCGTTCGCGCGCCCACCTGGCACTGACCGGTGCCGCCGCATGCCGTCCTGGTGGCTCAGACGCCAGCGGCCTGCATGCCGCGCAGCTCGTGCTTGAGCTCCTTGATCTCGTCCCGGATCCGGGCCGCCACCTCGAATTGCAGCTCCGCCGCGGCCGCGTGCATCTGCTCGGTGAGCTGGCTGATCAGCGCGATCAGGTCGCCCCGCGCAGCGCCGCCCCCCTCGCCTTCGCCGGCCCCGCTGGCCGAGGCACGCACCCGCGAGGACAGCCCGGGCACCGGGGTCTTGCCCCGGCTCTGCTGGCGCCCGCCACCACCAAGGAGCTGCTCGGTGTCGGCGTCCTCCCGGATCAGCTGGTCCAGGATGTCCGCGATCCGCTTGCGCAGCGGCGTCGGATCGATGCCGTGCTCGCGGTTGTAAGCGATCTGCTTGTCGCGCCGCCGGTTTGTCTCGTC
>DATCUG010000216.1:0-2294 GCA_036567525.1 Streptosporangiaceae bacterium
CACCCGCGATGTCCACGATCTCCGGGGTGAGCACCATGGTGGCGATCGTCCCGGTGTGCCCGCCCGCCTCGGTGCCCTGCGCGATGAGCAGATCCACCCCGGCCTCGATCTGCCGGTGCGCGTGCCGGGCCTGCCCGACCAGCGCGGCGACCACCACCCCGGCGGCCTTGCCCCGGGCCACCAGGCTGGGCGGCGGGGTGCCCAGCGCGCTGGCCACCAGCGCGATCCGGTGGCTGAACGCCACGTCCAGCAGCGCCTCCGCCCCGCCCGGATTCAGCCCGGCCACGATCCCGCTGTTGTCGGCCAGGCTGGCCAGTTCCGGGATGCCGTACTCGTCCAGCAGCCCGCGGACGAACGCCAGGTGCTGCTCCGGGATCTGGGCCCGCAGGCTGGCGATCAGGTCATCCGGGTCACCGGGCACGAACTTCTCCGGGACCAGCAGGTCCACGCCGTACGGCTTGCCGCCGACCTGGTCTTCGATCCAGGTCAGCTGGGCGTCGAGTTCCTCCGGTGTGTACGCCGAGGCGGCCAGCACGCCGAGGCCGCCGGCGTTGGTCACCGCGGCGACCACGCCCGGGGACCGGTTGAACCCGGCGATCGGATGCGGAACGCCGGCTAGCTCGGTGAAAGCGGTACGCATCCGGGCACTGTACCCGGGCCGGCCCGGGCGGGCTGTCAGCCGCCTGGCGTGTGCCGGGTGGCCTGCACCGCCCGGTCCACCATCCGGGCGTAGACCTTGGTGCCGGGGATCTCCGGGTGGATGTGGTCCGGCCAGAGCAGGTACATCCGGTTCCGGATCGTGTCGTACCAGTCAGCCAGCACGACGCTGGGATGCTGCCGGGCAAACGCCGCGTCGGTCGCGTTCACCTGCTTGCTCCACGAGTCCGGCACGTACGTGTTGATCAGCACCAGCTTGCGGTCCGGCCCGAGGATCTGCAGCACCTGGCTGAGCTGGCGGGCGGTGACGATGTAGTTGGTGCCGAGGCCGAGCACCAGGACCGGCCGCAGCCGGCCGGTGGCCGCCAGGTGGCGCAGGATAGCCAGGCCGGACGGCATTTCCCGGTCCGGCTTGGCGTCGATGTAGATGCCGGGCATCGCGTCGGCCAGGGCCAGCGCGCTGGCCGCCATGACCGAGTCGCCGATCGCGACGACCTGATCGCCGGTCACCCGGTGGTCGGTGGCGAACGCCTGCGCCCCGGCCGCCACCCCGGTCCGCAGCCTGGCCGCCTCGGCGTGGGCTGCCTCGGCCTGGGTCGCCGCGCTGATCTGCTCGCCGGTGGTGATCTGGTGCTGCATGCCGGACAGCGTGGGCGGCGCCGTCTGGAAGACGCCGCACCCGGCCGTCCCGGCGGTGGCCAGGATCACCGCGGCGCCCAGCGCGCCCCGCCTCCGCCGCCCCGCGTGTTTTCTAACCATTTTCTTGTTCCCCCCGTTCACAGCAGTTTTTCGCCACCCGGAGATGGCGGCAAACACCGTTGTCAGCAATGCGGAGGGAAGGCTTGGTTAGGCATTTTCTGCGGTATTTCTCCGGAACTCGGCGGCCAGCACACCGGGCGCACCGCACCGGCCCCTGCTCGGCCACCGTCTCGCGGTACACCTGTCCAGCCAGCGCGCTGCAGCCTGGATCGCGTAGGTTTGCCGGGTGGCCCACTACAGCCGGCTGCTCAAGATCGTCATTGACGTGCCGCCCGGCCAGCATGATCGCGAGCTTGCGTTCTGGAACGCGGCCACCGGGGCATCGCTGGACCGGTTCGACCGGCATCCCGAGTACCACGGCGGCGACCTGCCCGGTTCCGACCTCTGGCTGCTGGTTCAGCGGCTGGACGACGGGCCGGGGCGGATGCACGTGGACATCCACACCGACGACCTGGACGCCGAGGTGGCCCGGCTGGAGAAACTCGGCGCCGAGCGGGTCCAGCACGTGCACGGCTGGTGGGTGATGCGTGATCCGGCCGGGCTGCTGTTCTGCGTCCTGCCGAGCACGCCGGGCTCACTGGACGACAGCAACGCGCAGCGCTGGGACGACTGACCTGGAGGCGACTTGAGCGGCACTGGCGACTCCCCCGGTGACGACGCGGCGGCCGGCGGCATCCGGGCGTCCGACGCGGAACGGGACGCGACCGTCCAGCGGCTGAGCCAGGCGGCTGGCGACGGGCGGCTGACGCTGGAGGAATTCAGCCAGCGGATGGAGCGGGCCAGCATTGCCAGGACTCGGGCCGAACTCGACCGGCTGGTATCGGACCTGCCCGTCGAGGCTTCCCCGGCGTCGACCACGGTCGCCGTCCGGAGCGCGC
>DATCUG010000217.1:0-2270 GCA_036567525.1 Streptosporangiaceae bacterium
GGCCACGCTGGCCGCGGCGGGCCTGTTCTACCCGCTGCGGGCGCGGGTGCAGCGGGCGGTGGACCGCCGGTTCAACCGGGCCCGCTACGACGCGGACGCCGCGGTGGCCGCGTTCGCGGCCCGGCTGCAGGACTCCGTGGACCTGGACAAGGTCCGCGCCGACCTGCTGGCCGTGGTGCACGGGGCACTGCAGCCCGACCAGTTGTGGGTGTACCTGCACGAGGTGGACGCGGCCCGCGGAGCCGGGCGGTGAAGCGCCCCGCGCTGCTGGCCGCCTGGCTGCTCGGCGGGCTGGCCCTGGCGCTGATCGTCGCCGCGATCGTGCTGACCGTGGCCACCGGCAGCCTGACCGCGTCGTCGGACGGCTCGGTGCTCGCGCTGGCGTTCGTGTTCCTGGCCGTGGGTTTCCTGGTGGCGGTGCGGCAGCCGGGCAACCCGATCGGCTGGGTGCTCACCGTGACCGGCCTATTCATCGCGTACACCATCTGGGCGTCGCTCTACACGCTGGACGACTTCAGCCGGGCCGGCGGCGGGCTGCCACTCGGACGCCTGGTGCTGTTCGTGGAGAACGCCTGCTGGCCGCTGCCCATCGTGATCGGCATGACCACGCTGCTGCTGTTCCCGGACGGCCGGCTGTCCCGCGGCTGGCGGCGGGTACTGGCCGGCTACGCCGTGGTCGGCGGCGTGGTCCTGGCCAGCGAGGCCGTGTCCGCGTGGTGGGTGTCCACCCGGCCGCGGCTGCGGATGGACGCTGGCGGGGCGGTGATCGGCCTGCACCACCCGGGCGGCCTGATCGGATTCTTCGGCACCGGCCTGCCGGTGCTGGCCCTGGTCCCATTCTGGCTGGCCTGGATCGTCCGCCTGGTGGCCGAGTTCCGCCGGTCGGCGGGCGCCAGGCGGCAGCAGTTCAAGTGGTTCACCGCTGGTGCGGTGCTCAGCCTGATCGGCATCGTGGTCATGACCGTGGCCGAGTCGGGCACCAACTCGGCCGCGCTGACCAGCGTGGTCAACGTGGCCGCCACGTATGCGGTGGTCGCGTTCCCGCTCGGCATGGGGCTGGGCATCCTGCGCTACCGGCTGTTCGAGATCGACCGGATCATCTCCCGCACGGTGGCGTACGCGCTGGTGACCGGGCTGCTGGTCGGGGTGTACGCCGGGCTGGTCCTGCTGGCCATCCAGGTGCTGCGGTTCGGCTCATCGGTCGCCGTGGCGGTGGCCACACTGGCCGCGGCGGCCCTGTTCAGCCCGCTGCGGCGGCGGGTGCAGCGGCAGGTGGACCGCCGGTTCAACCGGGCCCGGTACGACGCGGATGCGGCGGTGGCCGCGTTCAACGACCGGCTCAAGGATGCTGTCGATATGACGGCGGTGCAGGAGGACCTGGTTCGCGTGGTGCGCGACACGCTGCACCCGGCGCACGTGACGGTGTGGATCCAGCCCCGGGAGCGATGACTGGGTTTCGGGTAACGCGCCGGGTTCGAGGTAGCAGGGTTCGAGGTAACGGTCAGGGCTCCAGATAGCGGAGGACGGCCAGCACCCGCCGGTTGTCGTTGCCGGATGGCGGCAGGCGCAACTTGGCGAAGATGCTGGCGACGTGCTTTTCCACCACGCCCGCGGACACGACGAGGGCGGCGGCGATCCCGGCGTTGGACCGGCCCTCGGCCATCAGTGCCAGCACCTCATGCTCGCGTGGCGTCAGCCCGGTGAGCCCGGCGGTGTGCTGGCTGGCCCGGACCAGCTGGCTGACCACCTCGGGGTCCAGCGCGGTGCCGCCGGCGGCGACCCGCTCCAGCGCCTCGGCGAAGTCGGCGACGTCGGCGACCCGGTCTTTGAGCAGGTAGCCCACGCCGGCCGCGTTGCCCTCCAGCAGCCGGGCGGCATACCGGGTCTCGATGTACTGGGACAGGACGAGTACCCCGGTTCCGGGATGGCGGTTGCGCAGTTCGATGGCGGCGCGCAGTCCCTCGTCGGTGTGCGTGGGCGGCATCCGGATGTCGGCCACCACCACGTCGGGGTGGTGCCGGGCCACGGCGGAGATGAGCGCGCCGCCATCGGCGACCGACGCGGCGACCTGGTGGCCGCGGCTTTCGATCAGCCGGGTCAGGCCGTCGCGGAACAGGGCCGCGTCTTCGGCGATCACCACGCGCAGGGCGGCCATGGCGGGCCTCAGGCCCGCTGCGGCAGGGTGACGGTGACCTGCGTCGGCCCGCCTGCCGGGCTGGTGATCTCCAGGCGGCCGTCGACGGTGCGCACCCGCTGGGCGAGCCCGGCCA
>DATCUG010000218.1:0-4136 GCA_036567525.1 Streptosporangiaceae bacterium
GCGCGGCTGGCCGCCGGGTTGCCCGGAGAGGCGGGCCTTCGGCGGGTGCTGCGGCGTAACCTGTCTGCCGCGGGGGTCACGACCGGAGGTGCACCTTGCCCAGGTTTCACCGCGTCAAGGTGCTGCGCCGCCTGCCGCATCCGGACCGTGCCTTCACCCAGGGCCTGATCACCGCCGGTGACACCATCTGGGAGAGCACCGGGTTGTATGGCCAGTCCGCGCTGCGCCGCTATCAGATCGGCCAGACCCAGGCGCCGGACAGCGCGGCGCTGCCGCCAGAACTGTTCGCCGAGGGGATCTGCTGGGTGGGCGAGCACATCTGGCAGCTCACCTGGCGGGAACGGGTCGCGTTGCGCTGGGACGCGCGCAGCCTGACCCTGCTCGAGACGATCTCCTACAACCGGGAGGGCTGGGGCATCTGCACGGCCGGCGACCAGGTGCTGACCAGCGACGGCAGCAGCGAGCTGGTGGTGCGCGACCCGGCGACGCTGCAGCGGCTCGGCCTGATCATGGTGCGCTGCAACGGGCGGCGCATCGGCGAGCTCAACGACCTGGCCTGGGCCGGCGGCCGGATCTGGGCCAACATCGCGCAGCGGCACTACCTGGCTGGCATCGACCCGGCCAGCGGCGAAGTGGTGGACATCGTGGACGCGAAGCCCGCCGAGGAACGGCGCCGCGACTCGGATGCGATCCTCAACGGGATCACCGCGCTGCCCACTCTCGGTGAGTTCCTGCTCACCGGCAAGGGGTTCAAGTCCATCTACCATGTCCGGCTGACCGAGGGCCGGGCCCGGAAACGGCCGGACCAGCTGCTGGCCGGCCCGGCCTAGCGCCCGTGCTCAGCCGAGCGGGGGGATGAGCGCCTCGATCAGGTGCGGGCCCGGCTCGGCCAGGGCCCGGCGCAGCTCGGTGGCGAATTCCGCGGTGGTCTGGGCCCGGCTGGCCGGCACCCCCATCCCGGTGGCCAGCGCGCTGAAGTCGAGGTCCGGCCGGGACAGGTCGAGCAGGTCCCGCGCGGCGCGGCCGATCCCCGCGCTGCCGCCGGACGGCGCCGTGTCATCCCCTCCCGCTGGGCCGCGGCCGGGCACCGCCGCGCCCACCCGCTGCAGCTCCATGCCGAGGATCGCGTAACACCGGTTGCTGAAGATCACCGTGGTGATGTCCAGCTGCTCCCGGGCGTGCGTCCACAGCGCGGAGATCGTGTACATGGCGCTGCCGTCCGCCTCCAGCGCGAGCACCGGGCGGTCCGGGCAGGCGATGGCGGCCCCGGTGGCCAGGGGCAGCCCCTGGCCGATGGCCCCGCCGGTCAGCGTGAGCCAGTCGTGCGGGGGAGCGCCCGCGGTGGCGCCGGGCAGCCACAGCCCGGACGTGTTGGCCTCGTCGGACACGATCGCGCCCTCGGGCAGCAGTGCACCCACGACGGCCGCCGCGGTCTCCGCGGTCAGCTCGCCATCCGGCAGGGCCGGCCGCTGCGCCGGCTGCGGCAGTGGCCGGGCCGCCGGGGCGGCCGCGCTGGCCAGCGCGGCCAGTCCCGCGGGCACGTCCTCGCCCGGCTCGGCCAGCACGTGCACCTGGCAGCCGGCCGGCACCAGCGAGCTGGGCTGGCCCGGGTAGGCGAAGAAGGACACTGGGGCCCGCGCCCCGGCCAGGATCAGGTGCCGGGTGCCGGCCAGCTGCTGCGCGGCGAACTCGGCCAGGTAGGCCAGCCGGTCGATGGCGGGCCGGCCGGCGCCGCGTTCCAGCCGGGCCGGGAACGTCTCGGCCAGCAGCCGCGCCCCGGTGCCCTGGGCGAGCTGGCTGGCGGCGGTCAGGCCGGTGGCGCGCAGCGCGGTCCCGCCCAGCAGCAGCAGGCATGGCTCACCGCTGCGCAGCGCGGCCGCGGCTGCGTCGATGGCCGCATCAGGCACCGGCGCGGGTGGCCGGGTCAGCCGGCCCGGGGCGGGCTCGCCGCCGCCGGACCAGGACACGTCGGCGGGCAGCACGAGCGTGGCCACGCCGCCCGGTGCCCGCCGGGCCGCGGCTACCGCGTCCGCGGCGTCCGGGCCGGTCAGCTCGGCGGCGGCGGTCCGGCGGAACCAGCTGGACACCGGCCGGGCCAGCGACTCGATGTCCGATTCCAGCGGCGCGTCCAGCCGGCTGTGATAGGTCGCGTGGTCGCCCACGATGGTCAGCACCGGGGTGTGCGCGCGCCGGGCGTTGTGCAGGTTGGCCAGCCCGTTGGCCAGGCCGGGCCCCAGGTGCAGCAGGGCGGTGGCGGGCCGGTCCCGCAGCCGGCCGTAGCCGTCGGCCGCGCCGGTGGCGGTGCCTTCGAACAGGCAGAGCACGGCGCGCAGTTCCGGCTCGGCGTCCAGCGCGGCGACGAAATGCATCTCCGACGTGCCGGGGTTACTGAAGCAGGTGTCGACCCCGCATCCGGTCAGGGTCCGGATCAGCGCCTGGGCACCGTTCACATGTGTTCCCTCCAGCCTGCGGCCAGGTTGACCGGTGAGTGTGGGACATAGGTCAGCATCCTGCCCGGCTGGCCGCGGATTGTCCCGCCCGGGCTGAGACATGGTCAGGAAGTCTTCAGGAAACCATCGGTTTGCGCCGAGAGTGCTTTCAGGTTACTTCCAGGTCTACCGGTGAGTATCAAGGTGTCAGCGAACAGGGGCATGAAGTACCGAGGGAGCCATCCCAGATGAGCACGAACTTTGGTGAGCCGTCGCCGGGCCGTCCCGGCCCCGACGAGCGGGCCGGAGCACCGGCCGGCCCGGATGCAGAACGCAGTGGTGCGGACGAGGGCAGCGCGGCGGCGGGCAGCGCTGGCGGCTGGTACCGCCCATACGGCACCGGCGGTCCCGGTGGCTACGGGACCGGCGGGTACGGCTCGGGTCCGTACGCGCCTGGTGGCTACGGGCCTGGTGGCTACGGGCCTGCGGGCTACGGGCCGGGTGGCCCCGGCCCGGCTGGTCAGGCCCCGTTCGGCGGCGGCCAGGACGACAAGCACCGGGCACGGCGCCGCACCATCCTGATCGCGGGCGCATCGGCGGTGGTGGCCGCGGCGCTGACGGTGGCCGGGTTCGGCGCCGCGAACGCGTTCGGTGCCACCACGCTGACCACCGCCCAGATCGCATCGAAGGTGGACCCGGGGCTGGTCGACATCGTGACCAACCTGGGCTACCAGCAGGGCCAGGCGGCCGGCACCGGGATGGTGCTCACCTCCAGCGGCGAGGTGCTGACCAACAACCACGTGATCCGCGGCGCGACCCAGATCAAGGCCACCGACGTGGGCAACGGCCGCACCTACACGGCCAAGGTCGTCGGCTACGACGAGAAGGACGACGTGGCGGTGCTGCAGCTGCAGGGTGCCTCCGGGCTGCAGACGGTCAGCCCCAGCTCGGCCGGCGTCAGCGTCGGCGACAAGGTGGTGGCGCTGGGCAACGCCGAAGGCAAGGGCGGCACGCCGTCCAAGGCCGTTGGCAAGGTCGTCGGGCTAGGCCGGACGATCACCGCCTCGGACGAGGGCTCCGGCAGCAACTCCGAACGGCTCCACGGCATGATCCAGCACAACGCGCCGATTCAGCCCGGTGACTCGGGCGGGGCGCTGGTGAACCGGGCCGGCCAGATCGTCGGGATGAACACGGCCGCCTCCACCGGCATCTCGATGACCGGCTTCCAGAGCCAGTCCAGCCAGGGCAAGACCCAGGCGTTCGCCATCCCGATCAGCAAGGCGGAGCGGATCGCCGACCAGATCGAGGCGGGCCAGGCGTCGGCCAGGGTGCACATCGGCCAGACCGCGTTCCTGGGCGTGCAGGTCGAGTCCGGCAGCACCGGCTTCGGCGGGTTCGGCGGCTTCGGCGGCGACGGCAGCTCTGCGGCCGGCAACGGCGCGGCGGTGGCCGGCGTCGTGACCGGCTCCGCGGCCGACCAGGCCGGGCTGACCCAGGGCGATGAGATCACCTCGGTGGCGGGCCACCCGGTCAGCTCCGCGAGCGACATCTCGTCCACGCTGGCCACGCACCACCCGGGCGACAAGATCACCATCGGCTGGACCGACCAGGCCGGCCAGTCACACACCGCCACCGTCACCCTGACCACCGGCCCAGCCGCCTGACCCAGGCTGGGCTCTCCCCACCGGGGTCTGGCTTGCCCCCGAG
>DATCUG010000219.1:0-2621 GCA_036567525.1 Streptosporangiaceae bacterium
CCGCCGCAGCCACGTGCGCGTAGTAGTTGACCAGCCGGCCGACCGCGGCGCGGGAATCGCCGGTATCGCCGGCCACGAGCGCGCGAGCGTACTCGCGCAGCAGGTCGTGCAGCTGGTACCGGCCAGGCGCCCGCTCGGTGATCAGATGGTGGTCGTAGAGCCCATCGAGCTGGCCGCGAGCGGCGGCCACGCTGATGTCGTCCAGCGCGGCCGCCGCGTACGCGTCGATGTCCGCTCCCGGGATCAGCCCGAGCCGCCCGAACAGCCGCTGTTGCGCCCCGGTGAGCTCCTGGTAGGACAGGTCGAACGCGGCGGCCACCGACAGGTTCTCGGTGCGCATCACGGCTAGCCGGTCGCGCGCCGCGGCCAGCCCGGCCGCCAGTTCCGCACCGGTCCGGGCCGGATGGTGCCGCAGCTGGCGGGCCAGCATCCCGATGGCCAGCGGCAGGTACCCGCAGAGCCGGGCGATCTCCCCGGCCGGGCCGGCCGGGTCGGCCAGCTCCGCGCGGCCCGATAGCTGGGCCAGCAGCGCCGCCGCCTCGTCCGGGGACAGCGTGTCCAGGCTGATCACCGCCGCGTCGTCCAGCGCGGTCAGCCGGCGGCGGCTGGTGACCAGGACCAGGCTGCCCGCCGTGCCGGGCAGCAGCGGCTGGACCTGCTCCTGCCCGGCCGCGTCATCCAGCACGAGCAGGATTTTCCGGCCCGCGACGTGGTCGCGCCAGCGGCCTGCCCGGGCCTCCAGGTCGGGCGGGATCTGCTGGGCCGGCACCCCGGCCGTGAGCAGCAGGCTGGCCAGCGCGTCGGCCGGGTCCACCGGCCGTTGCCCGGCCGTGTGCGCGTGCAGCGGAAGGAAGAACTGCCCATCCGGGAACTGCCCGGCCAGCCGGTGCGCTGCGTGTACCGCGAACGTGGTCTTGCCGATCCCGGCCATCCCGTCGATCGCGTGGATCCCCACCAGCCCGCCGTCGGCCGCGCTGGCCAGCGTGCCCACCAGCCGGGCCAGTTCCGGCTCGCGGCCGGTGAAGCCGCCGATGTCGCGCGGCAGCGACCGGGTGGCGGCCGCCGTCGGCACCGCGGCGGCCCGCTGCGCGGCCAGCACCTCCGCGGCCGGCGCCCGGCCCCGCGCCGCCGCGATGAACGACACCCGCACCTCCGCGCTCAGCTCGAGCGCGTCGGCCAGCAGCCGGGCGCTGTCCTTGCGAGCGGTGCGGTTGATCCCCCGTTCCAGGTCACTCACTGAGCGCGGGCTCAGCCCAGCCGCCTCAGCCAGTTCCTCCTGAGTCAGCCGCGCCTCCCCGCGAAACCGCCGCAGCAGCTCCGCGAACGTCATCATGGATTCTGCTGCCCGCCTCGCGCCGTCATCGTCGCCTGGTGTGTTCATCGCATTCTCAGCCTGGCATGGGCCGCCACCCAGGGCGACTCGTTACCCGTGGCGACGCGCGACGGGGGAAGTCGGTGGATCAAAGCGCGCCAGAGGCGCGAAACAATACGCTTGCGCCGTGGATCGTTTACGGGAGCCATCGGTCGTGGGGGGCCGATTCCGGCTGATCGAGCCGGTCGGGGCTGGAGGTCCCGGCGGGGTGTGGCGAGCTGCCGACACCGTGGCGCGCCATGAGGTAGCGGTCAAGACGCTGGCCGCGCACGCGGCCGGGGACACGGTGGCCCAGGCCAGGTTCCGGCTGGTGGCGCGCACCGTACTGCAGCTCTCCGCGCCCGGCATCGCGCAGGTCCGGGAGTTCGGCGAAGCGGAACTGGCGGATGGCCACACCGTCCCCTACCTGGTCCGCGACCTGGTCCCGGGGCGGACGCTCGGCGAGCGGCTGCGGGCCGGGCCGCTGTCGCCCGGCGAGGCGCTCCGGGTCGTGGCCGCGACCGCGGATGCGCTGGCGGTGGCGCACCGGGCCGGCATCGCGCACGGGCACCTGGTGCCCGCCAACATCGTGCTGGCCCCGGCCGGCCTGCGGGTGACCGACTTCGGCTTGTGGGCGCTGCGGCCGCGGCCGGATGAGGACCGGGCGCCCGGCGCCCTGTCCTACGCCGCGCCGGAACTGGCCGAGGGTGGCCCGGCCACCCCGGACGCCGACATGTACGCGCTGGGGGTGGTGTTCCTGGCCTGCCTGGCCGGCATCGGGCCCGGCGGCCTCACCCCCGGTCAGGTGGCCGGCCCGGTGGAACCCGCCGGACCGGCCGGTCCCGCTCTCGGCGGCGCCGGACTGGCCAGCGGGGGAGCGGACCACGTACCGATCGACGACCTCGCCCTGGACATGGTGCCGCCCAGCCTGGCCGCGCTGTGGGCGGCCTGCCTCGGGCCGAACCCGGCGGAACGGCCCAGCGCCGCGCACGCCGCGGTGATGTCCCGGCAGGCGCTGTCCGGCCGGCCCGCGCCGTCCTGGTCGGCCGCCGCAGCCGACCAGCCCGCGCTCGCGCCGAAAGGGCACCCCGACTGGACCGTGAAGGGGGAATGGGGAGGCGGGCGGGGAGGAACGAGCGAGGAGGGGAGGGAGCCGCGCCGAAGGGGGCGCGCCGCCGACTGGACTGAGGAGCCAGGGAGCGAGGAACGAGCGACCGGGCGACGAGGGAAGCTCGGCGGGTCCAGCGCCCCCGGAGGCGCAAAGCAAGCA